>MELE01000104.1:28889-31829 GCA_001768615.1 Acidobacteria bacterium RIFCSPLOWO2_12_FULL_67_14b
CGTGATTACCGATCACACCAGCGGCCCGAAGGTGATCGGCGAAACCGACTTCACCAGCGCGCTCTCGACGCTGCATCCCAAGGCCATCTACATGGTGGAAGGGAAGATCTTTCAGGTCGAGGAGCTGGATGTGGTGGGGCGCAAGGCGCACGTGCGCGAGGTCGACTGCGACTACTACACGACCGCGATCACCTATACGAAGGTGACGATCCTGGATCGCTTCGAGGCGGCCGAGGCGGCGCTGCACGGGGAGGTGCACGTGGTCTCGCGCGTGGTGGGGTTCAAGAAGATCAAGTTCCACACCAACGAGAATGTGGGGTCGGGCGAGCTCGACCTGCCCGAGCAGCAGATGCACACCACGTCCTACTGGCTGGAGATCCCGCTGGCGGTGATGAACGCGCTCCCGTACGCCGCCGACGATCGCCGTGACGGCGTGGTCGGCCTGGCGTTTGCGATGAAGCAGGTGGCGCAGCTGCTGCTGATGTGCGACGCGCGCGACGTGGGCCTGTCGGTGAACGCGGGCGACACCGACCAGCCCTTTGGGCCGGAGGCCCAGGGCTGGTCCCGCCGAAGCTCCGGGGATCACGCGGGAGCGAAGGCGGACGACACGCCGCGCATCTTCATCTACGACGCCTATCCGGGCGGCATCGGCTTCAGCGCGCCGTTGTGGGGCATGCAGCAGGATCTGCTGTCGCGGACGCGGGCGCTGATCAGGGGGTGTGATTGCGACACCGGGTGCCCGGTGTGCGTGGGGCCGATCGGCGAAACCGGCCCGCTCGCGAAGACGGTCGCCTTGCGCTTGCTCGATCATCTGGCGGGGGCTGAAGCCCCCGCCCTCCCGGCACAGGACGTCGTTCCGTTCTAACCATGGCCAGCCTCAACGACCGCCTCCGCAGCATCGTCCAGGGCACCAGGCCCTCGGCCGTGCCCGTGGTGTCGCCGGATGCGGCCATCGGCCATCATGCGGCCTTCAGCCATCAGCCATCAGCCTTCAGCCCCTTCGGGCCTGATCGCATTCTTGCCGCCGCCGAGACGCTGGGCGGCACGGTGATCGAGCGCCCAAACGGCGTCGTCATCATCGTCGATCGGGAATACCGCGCGGACGACGTGCATGGACGCCAACGCATCGGCGATCTGATCGAGACGATCCGCGACGGCCAGGACGCCATGCAGACGATGGCGCGGGCGTGGCCGTCGGCGAAGGGAATGGGCGGCGTCGGAACAGGCGGGTCTAAAGACCCGCCTCTACTCTTTCTCGATCTCGAGACAACGGGCCTCTTCGGTGGCGCCGGCACGCAGGCCTTTGTGGTGGGCTGCGCCGCGATCGATGGCGAGTCCATCCGCGTCCGGCAGTTCCTGCTGCCCGGCTTCGAGCACGAGCGCGCCGTGCTGGCGGAAGTGGCGGCGTGGGCCGGCGCGCACGGCGCGCTGGTGACCTACAACGGGCGCACGTTCGACGTGCCGCTGATCGAAACCCGCTACCTGTTTCACCGCGTGCCGTGCCCGCTCGACGGCGTGCCCCATCTCGACCTGCTGCACGCCGCGCGGCGGCTCTGGCGCGGGCGGCCCACCGCGGCCGGGCCCGATCCGGATGAGAGCAGCTGCTCCCTGTCGGTCCTGGAAAAGCACCTGGCGGGACTGCACCGCGTTGGCGATGTGCCGGGGTTCGAGATCCCGTCGCGCTACTTCCAGTTCGTGAGGGACGGGGACGCCCGGCCGCTCGAAGCGGTGCTCGAGCACAACCGGCTCGACCTGATCTCGCTCGCGGCGGTGATGGCGCGGGCGATCACCCTGATCGCGGAAGGGCCGCGGGTCACCACCAACCCGCACGAGTGCTTCGGACTGGCGCGCTTGTACGAACGATCCGGCGCGATCGAGAACGCCGAGGCCTCGCTGCTGCGGAGCATCGACCTGGCGCAGCGGATCGGCGCCGAGCCCGAAGTCCACGCCGACGCGTTACGCCGACTGGCGTGGGTGCGGCGGCGCACCGGCCGGCCGCACGAAGCGGCCGAGGCGTGGCGCGCGCTGGCCGCGCTGCCGCGGTGCCCGGCGGGGTTCCGCCGCGACGCGATGGAAGCGCTGGCGATCTTTCACGAGCACCGCTCGAGGGATCTCGGCACCGCGCGCTCGCTCGTGCTCGACGTATTGAAGGACGGCCCGCTGGGGCGCCGCCGGGATGCGGCCGAGCACCGGCTGCGCCGGCTCGAGCGGAAGATCGCCGTACGCGAACAGGGCGGCCTGGTGGCCGCCCTGGACGCATCGCTGGAAGTGTCGAACTAGCTGGCCTTCTTCTTGGCGGCCGTCTTCCTGGCGCCCGTGGCCTTCTTCGCCTTGGTTTCCTTGGCGGCCTTGGCGGCCACCTTCCGCTTCTCGACCGTCTGCGCGCCGAACTTCTTCGTGAAGCGGTCGACCCGGCCTTCGGTGTCGATCAGCTTCTGGCGGCCCGTGAAGAACGGGTGGCAGTTGGAGCAGATGTCGAGGTGCAGGTCCTTGCTGGTCGACCGCGTCTTCCACGTGGCGCCGCAGGCGCAGTGGACGGTGACTTCCGTGTATTCCGGGTGAATCGCTGGCTTCATGACGGGTGCGTCCTTTCGCCGGGTCCGGGGTGGTAAGCCCACTTACCGGCACGCATGAGAAACGTCGATCATATCACGCGCTCCCGGGCGGGCGTTCTGACCATAGCCTCCACGCCCGGTAGAGCCCCGCTCCCGCCAGCCAGATGGCGAGCACCCCGACGGGCGTGCCGATGACGCGGGGCACCCAGAGGCTGAGCAGGCCCAACGCGAGGACGGCGATCGATCCCCAGAACACATTCGACGCCTCCGTCGTTCCGGCCTCGCGGCGTTGGATGATGACCGCGCCGAGGGTCCGGCCCAGTCGCATGGCGCCGGCCGCGGCGGCCCGGCGAGTGCCCCCGGGGCCGCGTTGCCACCGCCGGCC
>MELE01000104.1:31865-38952 GCA_001768615.1 Acidobacteria bacterium RIFCSPLOWO2_12_FULL_67_14b
CTTCCTGGCGTCGCGCACGATTTCGGTGGAGGACCTGAGATCCTCTTCGAACATCGCATGCATCTGGCAGCCGAAGGCGTCGTCTTCGATCGCGACGTCGAGCTCCCAGTTGCCGAGCCAGCTCTGGACGTTGAGGTTGGTGGATCCGACGCGGGCCCAGCGGCTGTCAACCACCGCGGTCTTCGCGTGCATCATCGGACCGTTCCATTCGAAGATGCGCACGCCGCCGTCGAGCAACACGCGGTAGCCCGCGCGCGTCAGCCGCTGCACTGCCGCGATGTCGGTGCCGCTGCCCGGCACGAGCATCCGCACGTCGACGCCGTCTTGCGCCGCCGCGATGAGCGCCTGCACGTACGTCGCAATGCCGACGAAGTAGGCGTCGGCGACCCAGAGTGTTTCTCGCGCGGCCGCCGCCACGAGCTGGTCCAGCCGGAACACGCCGGCGATCGCCGGCATCGTCGCGATCACGCGAACCGCCACCGGGCCCGCGTCGGCGATCGAGCCGGTCGCCGGGAGTTCGGCCGCCGGGACGGGGGCGCCGGTGGCCGCCCAGGCTTCCGCGAACGCCGCCTCGATGTCCGCCACGGCCGGCCCGCGGATGGACACGCCGGTGTCACGCCATTCGACCCGGCCGGATGCGGGGTCGCTCGTCCACTCGTCCCCGACGCAGAGGCCGCTGACAAACGCCACCCGGCCGTCGACGGTCAGCGCCTTCCGGTGGTCCCGCGCGAGCCAGCCGAACGGCGAGTCGAGCCGCGGCGGGTTGAAGGTCCGGACCTCGATGCCGGCGTTCCGCATGTCGCGCCAGAACCGGGGCGACGATTTCATGAAGGTGCCGAGCCAGTCAACGAGCAGGCGCACCTTCACCCCGGCGCGCGCCCGCTCCGCCATCGCGTCCGAGAAGACCCTGCCCATCGTGTCGTCGTGCAGGATGTAGCTTTCGAAATGGATCCACTGCGTGGCCGATCGGATGGCCTCGAGCCAGACGGGATAGTTCTCGCTGCCGTTCTTGAGCAGCGCCACCAAGTTGCCCTCAACGAGGGGTGCGCCCGCGGTCCGGGAGAACGCCTGGTCGGCGAGCAGCCGAAGCGGACGGGACATACGCCCATATTCTATGGTGCGTACGGTGCGTACAGTGCGTACGGTGCCTAGAAGCGCGGCTGTTGTTGGGTGAGGCAGTGAATGGCGCCCAGCCCCCAGATCAACGCGCGGCAGGGCACGCCGATCACCTGGCGCCGCGGCAGGTGGGCTTGCAGCGTGGCGATCGCCCTGGCGTCGCGGGCCCGCTGGCCGAAGGTGGGCACGAGCAGCGCCCCGTTCACGAAGTAGAAGTTCACGTACGTCGCCGGCAGCCGCTGCCCCTCGTGGGCGACCGGCCGGGGCATCGGCAGCTCGACGATCCGGAACGGCCGGCCGTCCTGATCGCGCGCGCGCTCGAGTTGCCGGCGATTCTCCTGCAGCACCGCGTGGTTCGCATCGGACGGATCGCGCTCGACGCCGATCGCGATCGTGCGCGGATCCAGGAAGCGCGCGAGGTCGTCGACGTGGCCGTCGGTGTCGTCGCCCTCGATGCCGTCTCCCAGCCACACCACGTGCCGCTGGCCGTAGTAGCGGCGAAGATAGCCCTCGATCCGGGCCTGCGACTTGCCCGGGTTCCGATTCGGGTTGAGCAGGCACGACCTCGTCGTCAGCACGGTCCCGTCGCCGTTGAAGTCCACGGCGCCGCCTTCCATGACGATGCCGGGATGGAACACCGGCAGGCCGAGCGCCGCCGCCACCCTCGTCGGCACCGCATCGTCGGCGTCGTACGGCGGATACTTGCCGCCCCACGCGTTGTAGCCCCAGTCGACGACGGCGGCTTCGGTGCGGCCGCGGCGCCGGCGCAGCACGAAGGCCGGCCCGTGATCGCGCGTCCAGCACTCGTTGGTGGGGATGTGATGGAAGTCGACGCGGGCGAGCGGCACGCGGCGGGCCCGCAGAAACCCGCGCACAAGGCGTTCGTAGTTGCCGTTCGGCACGTTGAGGCAGACGCGTTCGCGCGCCGCGACGGCGCGGATCACGCCGGCGATGTCGTCGATCGCCTCCTGATAGCGGCCCGGGAAGGAAATGCCCTCGGGGCGCGGCCAGCTGATCCAGGTGGCGCGGTGCGGATGCCACTCCGGCGGAAACGAGAACCCGTGGTCCGCCGGCGTCCCATGCAAGGGTGCCTTACGTGCGTACGGTGCCTTGGGTGCCAACGGGCTAATCGCCAAAGCGCTTCGTCAGCGCGCCGTATGCGTCGATGCGGCGGTCGCGGAGGAAAGGCCAGTGGGTGCGGCTGAACTCGACCCGCGCCAGGTCGCAGTCCACCACCATCACGGTCTCGCGATTGACGGGCGCGCGCTGCACGACCTGCCCATCGGGCGAGGCGACGAACGACTGGCCCCAGAACACCAGGCCGTCCTTGTCCACGGGCGTGCCGTCTTTCGCCGTGATGATCTCGTGGCCGATCCGGTTGGGCACGCATACATAGCAGCCATTGGCAATCGCATGGCTGCGCTGGATGACCTCCCACGAATCGTGCTGCGCGACGCCGTATTGCTTCTTCTCCGACGGATGCCAGCCGATGGCGGTGGGGTAGAAGAGGATCTCAGCGCCCTGCATGGCCGTCAGCCTGGCGCCCTCGGGGAACCACTGGTCCCAGCACACCAGCACGCCGATCGTCGCCACCTTCGTCTTCCACGCGCGGAAGCCGGTGTCTCCCGGCGTGAAATAGAACTTCTCGTAGAACAGCGGGTCGTCGGGGATGTGCATCTTGCGGTAGACGCCCATCAGCGACCCGTCGGCGTCGATCACGGCGGCGGTGTTGTGGTACACGCCCGCGGCCCGCTTCTCGAACAGCGACGCCACGATCACCGCCTGGTACTTCTTCGCGAGCCTGGCGAACGCGTCGGTGGACGGCCCCGGGATCGCCTCCGCGAGCGCGAAGAAGCGATGGTCCTCGATCTGGCAGAAATACGGCGACCGGAAGAGCTCCTGCGTGCAGACGATCTTGGCGCCCTTCTTGAGCGCGCGTTCGGTGAGGGCGATCTGTCGGGCCATGTTGGCCTTCGGATCCTCGCCGCACGCCATCTGCGTGAGGCCCACCTTCACGGTCGTCGACGCGCCCATATCGGTATCTTATGCAGGTTCAGGGGTTCACGGGTTCACAAGTTCAGGGGTTCATCAGGTTCAGAGGTTCAGGGTTCACCAGTCCCATTCTTCTCGGTGGTCCGCTATGTCGCGACCGGCGCGACTCGCATCGCACTCAGGTGGTACGTGAAGTCACGGAGCTGAACGTCGAACCTAGTGAACCTCTGAACCCGTGAACGTCTGAACCGCTGAACCGATAGGTTCGTGGACGTTACTTCCCGTTCTGCATCGCGGAGAGGAACTCGGCGTTGGTTTTCGTCTTGCTCATCTTCGAGAGCAGCAGCTCCATCGCTTCGACTGCCGAAAGCGGCGTCAGCACGCGTCGCAGCACGTAGACGCGGCTGAGGTCGTCTTTCGGCAGCAGCATCTCTTCCTTGCGGGTGCCGCTCTTCTGGATATCGATGGTGGGGAAGACGCGCCGGTCGGCGAGCTTGCGGTCCAGGTGCACCTCCATGTTGCCGGTGCCCTTGAACTCCTCGAAGATCACTTCGTCCATGCGCGAGCCGGTGTCGACCAGTGCGGTGGCGACGATGGTCAGCGAGCCGCCTTGTTCGATGTTGCGCGCGGCGCCGAAGAAGCGCTTCGGGCGCTGCAGGGCGTTACTGTCGACGCCGCCCGACAGCACCTTGCCCGAGGTCGGCACGATGGTGTTGTAGGCGCGCGCCAGCCTGGTGATCGAATCGAGCAGGATCACGACGTCCTTCTTGTGCTCGACCAGGCGCTTGGCCTTTTCGATCACCATCTCGGCGACCTGCACGTGGCGCTGGGCCGGCTCGTCGAAAGTCGACGACACGACTTCGCCCTTGACCGAGCGCTGCATGTCGGTGACCTCTTCGGGCCGCTCGTCGATCAGCAGGACGATCAAGTAGATCTCCGGGTGGTTGAGGGTGATCGCATTGGCGATCGCCTGCAGCAGCATGGTCTTGCCGGTGCGCGGCGGGGCGACGATCAGGCCGCGTTGGCCCTTGCCGAGCGGCGTCATCAGGTCCATCACCCGCGTCGACAGGTTCTCGGGGTCGAACTCGAGCCGGATGTGCTGCTGCGGGTAGAGCGGCGTCAGGTTCTCGAAGAAGACGCGCTCCTTACCGCGGGCCGGCGGCTCGAAGTTGATCGCCTCGACCTTGATCAGGGCGAAGTAGCGTTCGCCTTCCTTCGGCGATCGAATCTGCCCGGAGATGGTGTCGCCGGTATGCAGGTCGAACTTGCGGATTTGCGAAGGCGAGACGTAGATGTCGTCGGGGCCGGCCAGGTAGTTGTAATCGGGGGCGCGGAGGAAGCCGAAGCCGTCGGGCAGCACCTCGAGCACGCCTTCCGAGAAGATGAGCCCGGCCTTCTCGGCCCGCGCGCACAGGATCTCGAAGATCAGCTCCTGCTTGCGCATGCCGGTCGCGCCGGGAATCTCGAGGTCCCTCGCGATCTTGGTGAGGGCGGTGACGCCCAGGTCCTTCAGCGTCGACAGGTCGAGCGTGGCGGGTTCGGCGGCGGCCGGGGCCGGCGCCGGGGGTTGCTCGGGCGCGCCGGCGGTGGCTACGGCCGCGTTATCAGTCTTGTGATCGTCTTCCACAGTTCATCCAATCCTTCACCGGTCTCCGCCGACACGGGCGTGACCGGACCCGAGTAGATCCGTTCCAGTTCCCTGAGATGACGCTGGCGGTCGGCCTGCGTCAGTTTGTCCATCTTGGTCGCCACCACGTGGCGCTCGGCGCCCAGGCGTTCCAGCCAGCGCCACGCCCGAAGGTCCGCGTCCAGGCCGGGGTGGCGGCTGTCGACCAGCGCCAGGACCCCGCAAAACACGTCGCCGCCGTGACGGCTGCCAAAATACTCCGCGGCCAGCGCATCGAACTCGTCGCGCGATTTCTCGCCGCCCCGCGCGTAGCCGTAGCCCGGCAGGTCGACCAGGTAGAACACCGGCCGGTGCTCGGCCGCGACCCGGTAGAAGTTGGCCAGGCGCGTCTTGCCGGGCGCGGCGCTGGTGCGGGCCAGGTTCTGCCGGACGAGCGCGTTGATCAGGGTCGACTTGCCGACATTCGATCGACCCACAAACGCCAGCTCGGGCAGCCCGTCTGTCGGGAACCCGGCCGCCCCGGCGGCACTCGTGACGAACTCGCTAATTACCCTCAAGAACCTGCAAGGGCTTGAGGGTTGGGGCTTGAGGCTTGAATCCCCCAAGTCCCACGTCTCAGGCCCCAAGCCCTTTAGTGCGTAATCGCGTCGGACGCTTCGTCGATCGCGGCGTCCGGCGTCGCCGCCAGCGGTGTCAGCGGCCCATCGAGGGCGATCTTCAACACTTCGTCCATGTGGCTCACCAGGTGCATGTTGAGCGCATCGAGCACATTCTTCGGAATGTCGGCGAGGTCCTTCTCGTTGTCCTTCGGCATGATGATGGTCGTGATGCCGGCGCGGTGGGCCGCCAGGACCTTTTCCTTCACGCCGCCGATCGGCAGCACCTTGCCGCGCAGGGTGATCTCGCCGGTCATGGCGACGTCGCGGCGGGTCGGCACGTGGGCCAGCGCCGAGATCAGCGCCGTCGCCAGCGTGATGCCGGCGGAGGGACCGTCCTTCGGAATCGCGCCTTCCGGGATGTGGACGTGGACGTCCAGCTTCCGGTTGAAGTCCTTCTGGATGCCGAACTCCTCGGCGCGCCCGCGCACGAAGCTCATTGCCGCCTGCGCCGATTCCTGCATCACGTCGCCGAGCTTGCCGGTCAGCATCAGCCGGCCGCGGCCGGGCATCAGCGTGCACTCGGTGACGAGGATCTCGCCGCCGACCTCGGTCCACGCCAGGCCGGTCGCCACGCCGATCTCGTTCCGCTCTTCGGCGACGCTCGGGCGGTAGCGGGGCACGCCCAGGTACTCGGTGACCTTCTCTTCGGTGATCGCCTCGAAGGTCGACGGGTCGGCCACCACCTTGCGCGCCACCTTGCGGCAGATGGAGTTGATCTCGCGTTCCAGGTTGCGGACGCCCGCCTCGCGGGTGTAGCGCTGGATCACGTTCTGCACGGCTTCGTCGGTGAAGGTGATGTTCTTCTCGGTGAGGCCGGTGCCCTCGACCGCCTTGCCGACGAGGAAGCGCTTGGCGATCTCGATCTTCTCCTGCTCGGTGTAGCCGGCCAGCTGCAGGACTTCCATGCGGTCGCGCAGCGCCTGCGGAATCGTGTGCAGCACGTTGGCGGTGCAGATGAACATCACGTTCGACAGGTCGTACTCGACGTCGAGGTAGTGATCGAGGAAGGCGCTGTTCTGCTCCGGGTCGAGCACCTCGAGCAGCGCCGCCGACGGGTCGCCGCGGAAGTCCATCGACATCTTGTCGACCTCGTCGAGCAGGAACACCGGGTTGAGCGAGGTGGCCTTCTTCATCATCTGGATGATCTGGCCGGGGAAGGCGCCGATGTAGGTGCGGCGGTGGCCGCGGATTTCGGCCTCGTCGCGGACGCCGCCGAGCGACAGCCGCACGAACTTGCGGTTCATCGCCCGCGCGATCGACTTGGCCAGCGACGTCTTGCCGACGCCCGGGGGGCCGACGAAGGTGAGGATGGTCGCCTTCGGCTTCTTCACCAGCGCGCGCACGGCGAGGAACTCGAGAATGCGGTCCTTGATCTTCTCCAGGCCGTAGTGGTCCTCGTTGAGCACCACGTCCGCGTTCTTGAGGTCGCGGTTCTCCTTGGTCTTCTTGTGCCACGGCACCGCGATCAGCCAGTCGAGGTAGTTGCGCGAGACGGTGGCCTCGGCCGACATCGGCGGCATGGCTTCCAGGCGCTTGAGCTCCTGGACGGCCTTCTCCTCGACGTCCTTGGGCATGCGCGCCTGTTCGATCTTCTTCTTCAGGTCCTCGACCTCGTTGCCCTTCTCGTCCTTGCGGCCCAGTTCCTTCTGGATCGCCTTCATCTTCTCGTTGAGGTAGTACTCCTTCTGCGCCT
>MELE01000104.1:38969-39727 GCA_001768615.1 Acidobacteria bacterium RIFCSPLOWO2_12_FULL_67_14b
TGAGGTAGTACTCCTTCTGCGCCTTCTCCATCTGCTTCTTGACGCGAGACTGGATGCGGCGATCGACCTGGAGCTTGTCGACCTCGGCTTCGAGAATGCCGGCGATGCGGTTGAGGCGCTCGAGCGGCGAGACGATTTCGAGGAGGTTCTGCTTCTCGTCGATCCCGACGAGCAGGTGCGCCGCAATCGTGTCGGCCAGCTTGCCGGGGTCGTCGACGCGAACCGCGGCGATCATCGCGTCGTAGTGCAGGTTGTTCGACAGCTTCACGTACTGCTCGAACAGCGTCACCACCTTGCCCATCGTCTGCTCGATGTCGCCGGCGGTGTCTTTCTGCCGCTGCAGCACCTTGACGACGACGCGGTAGAAGCCCTTGTCTTCCTTCCACTCGATCACGCGGGCGCGGTCGACGCCTTCGACCAGCACCTTGATGTTGCTGTCGGGCAGCTTCAGGCTCTGCACGACGTTGGCGACGCAGCCCATGGTGTAGATGTCGTCGGCCCTGGGGTCGTCGGTGGAGGCGTCGTGCTGGGCGGCCAGGAAGATCCGCTTGTCTTTGCCCAGCGCATGCTCCAGCGCGCGAATCGACGACGGCCGTCCGATCACGAACGGCATCATCATGTGCGGGAACACCACGACGTCGCGCAGCGGAACGATCGGGAGGGTCTCGTAAACTTCTACCATAGTTTTACAAACGGTCGGCTTGGGACTTGGGGCTTGTGACTTGAGGCTCGACTTGCGGCTTTCGGCAGGCCACGAG
>MELE01000104.1:39748-48918 GCA_001768615.1 Acidobacteria bacterium RIFCSPLOWO2_12_FULL_67_14b
AATCACTTCGAGCCCGGCGGTCTTGCTGACGACCATCTCGCGCGTGATCACGCACTCGCGCGCCTTCTTCTGCCCGGGCATCTGGTACATCAGGTCGAGCATCAGGTCTTCGATGATCATCCGCAGGCCGCGGGCGCCGATCTTCCGGTTCAGCGCCATCTCGGCGATCGCCTCGAGCGAGTCGTCCGTGAAGCGCAGCTTCACGTTCTCGTACTCGAACAGCTTCTGGTACTGGCGCGTGATCGCGTTGCGCGGCTGGGTGAGGATCTGGACCAGCGCCGGTCGATCGAGCTCGTGCAGCGCGCCCATCACCGGCAGCCGGCCGACGAACTCGGGTATCAGCCCGAAGCGGATCAGATCCTGCGGCTCGGCCTGCTCGAGCACGGCGCCGACGTCGCGGCCCTTGTTCGACTTGACGTCGGCCTTGAAGCCGAGCGTCTTCTTGCCGATGCGCCGCTCCACCACCTTGTCGAGGCCGACGAAGGCGCCGCCGCAGATGAAGAGGATGTTCGTGGTGTCGATCTGGAAGAACTCCTGGTGCGGGTGCTTGCGCCCGCCCTGCGGCGGCACGTTGGCCACCGTGCCCTCCAGGATCTTGAGCAGCGCCTGCTGCACGCCCTCGCCCGACACGTCGCGCGTAATCGACGGGTTCTCGTCCTTGCGGCCGATCTTGTCGATCTCGTCGATGTAGACGATGCCCTGCTGGCACTTCTCGATGTCGCCGCCGGCCGCCTGCAGGAGCTTGAGGATGATGTTCTCGACGTCTTCGCCGACGTAGCCCGCCTCGGTCAGCGTCGTCGCGTCGACGATCGTGAACGGCACCGACAGCAGCTTCGCCAGCGTCTGCGCCAGCAGCGTCTTGCCGGTGCCCGTCGGGCCGATCAACAGGATGTTCGACTTGGTCAGCTCGACGTCGTGCCGGCTGCGCGGCTGCTTCTGGATTTCGAGCCGCTTGTAGTGGTTGTAGACCGCGACCGCGAGCTTCTTCTTCGTCAGCTCCTGGCCGATGACGTACTCGTCCAGGAACTTCTTGATCTCGGGCGGCGAGGGCAGCGACGTCCGGGCGCCCCGGCTGTCGAAACGGTTGTCGTCGGCAATGATGTCGTTGCAGACCTCGACGCACTCATCGCAGATGAATACGGTCGGGCCGGCAATCAGTTTCCGGACGTCGTTCTGGTCTTTATTGCAGAACGAGCAGCGCAAGATCTCGCCGCCGTCGCCGTTCTTTTTTACCATGCCGTATACCTAGGTTACACCCGTTTCCGAATGACGTCGTCAATAATTCCGTACTCTTTGCCCTGGTCCGCCGACATGATGTAGTCGCGTTCGGTATCGTCCTGGATCCGCTTGATGTTCTGGCCGGTGTGCTGGACCAGAATCTCGTTAATCCGCGCACGCATGCGTATGATTTCCTTGGCCGCCAGGTCGATGTCGGTGGCCTGGCCGCCCAGCCCCGACATCCACGGCTGATGGATGAGGATGCGCGAGTTGGGCAGCGAAAACCGCTTCCCCTTCGTCCCCGCCGCCAGCAGCACCGCCGCGATCGACGCCGCCTGTCCGATGCAGATCGTCTGCACGTCGGGACGGATGAACTGCATGGTGTCGTAGATCGCGAACCCGGCCGTGATCGATCCCCCGGGGCTGTTCAAGTACAGCTGGATGTCCTTGTCCGGATCCTCGGCCTCGAGAAACAGCATTTGCGCGATGGCCAGGTTCGCCACGCCGTCGTCGATCGGCGTGCCGATGAAGATGATGTTGTCCTTGAGCAGGCGCGAAAAAATGTCGTAGGCCCGCTCGCCCCGGTTGGTCTGTTCGACCACCATGGGCACAAGCTGGTTCTGGGGGTAAACGCTCATATCGGTTATGGGTTGGGAAGCCGCTGCGCTGTGGGGATCGAACACCCTCAGTGTACCACGCCCTCTTCTCCTCTGTTATCGGCTGTGCACGTCCGAAGTGCAATAGCCAAACGGGGAGGGCGGTGGTTTTTGACTAACCTGTTGGCGGCCAGCAGGTTAACCCCCCTATGTCTTCTTGATCTGCGCCCGGGAAAGCACGTGCGCCACGGCCTTTTCGCGGCGCAGGCCCGCCGCCAGACGGCCGAGCTCGCCATCTTTCTGCAGCCGCGCGCGGATGCTGGCCACGCTGTGGCCCGTCTGGTCGGCGTAGCGCTGCAGCTCGGCGTCGAGGTCCGCCTCGGTGACCGTCACGTTCTCGCGCTTGGCGATCTCGTCCAGCACGATGGCCGATCCCACCGCCTCGGTGGCCGGCGCGCGCTGACCCTCGCGGAACGCCGCCCAGTCGATGTTCGCTTGCCGCGGATCGATCCGCTGGTCCATCAGGCGGCGCGCGAAGTCCTCGAGCCGCCGATCGATCTCGCGATCGATCAGGCTCGCCGGCACAGGAAACGGCACCCGCGACGACAGCTGCTTGAGCACGTCGGCGCGCACCTGGCGCTCCGCCGCGTGTCCGGCCTCGTGCTCGAGGTCGTCGCGCACGCGCGTGCGCAGCGCGTCGAGCGAGTCGAACTCCCCGAGGTCCTTCGCCAGCTCGTCGTCGAGCGGCGGCACCACGCGCTTCTTGATCTCCTTGAGCGTGACCGCGTAATCCACCTTGCCGCCGGCCAGCTCCTGGATCGTGTAGTCGTCCGGGTAGTTGAGCGTGAAGCTCTTGGTGGCGCCGGGCGCCAGACCGATCATCTCGGCGTCGAAGCCCGGCGGGTTCGACGGCGCGCCCAGCTCGATCGACACCTGGTCGTGCTTGTCGACGGCGCCCTTGACGCCGTCCTTGCCGGTGCCCTGGCGCTCGAGGGCGATGACCACGGTGTGGCCGGCCTCGACGACGCCGGTTTCGACGGCCTCGAAGCGCGCGGCGCGTTCGCGCAGGCGCTCGAGCGCCTGGTTCACCGCCTCGTCTTCGATGGTGACCGCCGGCTGCGTGGCCTCGATCGCGCCGAGGTCTCCGGGGTCGAAGCTCGGCACCACGTCGAAGGACGCCTTGAAGGTGAGCGGCTTGCCCTCTTCGAGCACCAGGTCCTTGATGTCGGGCGTTCCGATCGGCTCGACGCCGCGCGAGGTCAGCGCTTCGCCGACCGCCTGCGCCACCAGGTGCTCGGCGACGTCCTGCATGATCTGCGGGCGGAACCGCTTGCGGACGACGGCCACCGGCACTTTGCCCGGGCGGAAGCCGGGAATCCTGGCCTGCCGTCCGAGCTTGGCGGCGGCGTGGCCGATGGCTTCATCCACGACGGCGCTCGGGACCTCGATGCTGAGGTCGCGGCGCGTCTCGTTCACGTCGGTGATTTCTGACTTCATGAGTTCTTGGTGCGGCCCGCCTCCGCAACGCTTCGCGTTGCTATGGCGAGGTCTCGCCGAAGCCCGCCCGCGTTCAGCGCGGGCGTGGGCGGAAAATGCGAAAGGAGGGACTCGAACCCCCATACCCTTGCGGCTACCGGCTCCTAAGGCCGGCGCGTCTGCCAGTTCCGCCACTTTCGCGCGCGGAGAGTCGTCATCAGCGTAACACGGCGGGGCGAAAGACCCCACATTCCGTCGCCAAGCCGAGGCGGGCAAACGGCGAATCATCGGCTACACTGCACTTCACGAATATGCCTGCGGTCGCTCCTTCCAGATCCACGCCGGCACCTGCAGCGATCGACGCGCTGAAGCCACCTCTAAAGTGGGCGGGAGGCAAGCGGTGGCAGGTTCCACACTTGCGGCCCTTGTGGGAACCCCACTCGCATCGGCGACTCGTCGAACCGTTCTGTGGCGGCCTGGCCGTGACGCTCGGACTGCAGCCGGACCAAGCGTTGCTTAACGATGCTAATCACCATCTCGTCAACTTCTACCGTTGGCTCAAGAAAGGCCTTCGCGTCAACGTCGCGGTTGAAAACCAGGAGTCCCTCTACTATCAGCACCGCGAACGCTTCAATTTGCTCTTGAGCGAAGGGAGAGCCGACAGCCAGGAAGCTGCTGCCCTGTTCTATTTCCTGAATCGAACGGGATACAACGGCCTGTGCCGGTTCAACAGTCGCGGAGAGTTCAACGTACCGTTCGGGCAGTACAAGACAATTTCTTACGCCAAGACCTTCCCCGCATATCGACAGGCATTTGCGGATTGGGAGTTCACGGCGGGCGACTTCTCGGCGATTCCGCTGCGTCGCGACGATTTCGTCTATGCGGATCCTCCCTTCGACGTGGAATTCACCGCGTATTCACAAGGTGGGTTCACTTGGGAAGACCAGGTCCGAACGGCGGAGACGCTGGCCAAACATCACGGTCCTGTCGTTCTCGTGAATCAAGCCACGGATCGGGTGGATGCGCTCTACCGGCAACTCTCCTTCGATATCCGGTATCTCGATGCGCCTCGCCGAATTAGTTGCAACGGCGATCGCACCCCTGCACGGGAGATCCTGGCGACACGGAATCTCTGAACGCGTAGACGCTTGCTCCGGACGCGCGCTGCCGATACAGTCCGCGTCGTGGAGCGATGGGTCCTCGACCTGCTGGCGTGTCCGCGCGACGCCGCGCCGCTCACGCGGGAGGGCGATCGCCTGCTGTGCCCGCACGGGCACCACTACGCGATCGTCGACGAGGTCCCGATCCTGCTCGTGTCGGACGCGGTCCAGACGCACTGGGTCGCCACCGATGCGCTCGGGGTCGCGGCGAGGGGGCACGCGGACCCGTCGGTGGCCGTCGGCGAGGGCGAGATCGATCCGTGGGTGCAGGCCGCCATCGGCGCCACCAACGGCAACCTGTACCGCGGTGTGATCGGCCGCCTGCCGCGCTATCCGATTCCGCGGTTTCCGCTGCGCACCGCCGACAGCGACGTGTTGATCGACATCGGCTGCAACTGGGGCCGGTGGAGCCTCGCCGCCTCCCGCGCGGGGTTTCGCGTGATCGGGATCGACCCGGCGTTCGACGCCGTTCGTGCCGCGCGGAGGGTGGCGACGCAGCTCGATGTCGAGGCGGCCTTTATTGTCGGCGACGCGCGCTTTCTGCCGATTGCGTCCGCCTCGGTGGACGTCGCGTTCTCGTTCAGCGTGCTGCAGCACCTGGCGGAAAGCGACGTCGCACAGACGGCCTCATCGATCGGGCGCGTCCTCAAACCCGGCGGTCTGTGCCTGGTGCAAATGGCGGCGCGCTATGGCCCGCGGTCGATCGTGCAACAGGCGCGGCGCGGCTTTCGCGCGCCGAAGGCGTTCGAGGTCCGGTACTGGGCGCCGTCAGTGCTTCTCGGGTGTTTTGCGTCGCGCATCGGGCCGGCGCGGCTGGAGCCAGACGCGTTTTTCAGCCTGAACGCCCGGCCCGAAGACCTCGACTTGCTGACGCGCGGTGGCCGGGGCGTGGTCCGCGTTTCGAAAGTGTTGACCGCTGTCGCGCGGCGCGTCCCGCTGCTGACGTCGGTGGCCGACAGCGTGTGGGTCAGGGCCCGCCGGATTTAGAACGACGAATCCGCCTCCGCCCACCACCACAACCCGAGCGCCATCGTCAGCAGCAGCCCCGCGACGCCGATCGTCTGGGCCTGTGGCGCGACGCGCCCGCCCAGCCGCGCGCCGGCCTCGAGCAACACCGCGAGATTCGCCTGGATTCGGAGGAGGCCGAGCGACCAGGCCAGGCCAACACCGCCGGCGACGATCAGCAGCACGCCGGCCGCCACCGCGAGGTTGAATCCCAGATCGACGGCGCGTTCGGCCCGCCACCGCTGGCGTTGCACGCGCGCCATCACGCCGGCGGTGAATCCCGGAGGCGGCGCGGGCGCTTCGCGCCTGACCAGCAGTTCGTGGATGGCGCGCGCCTGCGACCCCCGCCGCGTGCACAGCGCGCACCCCGCCAGGTGCGCCCGCGCCTCGGCGCCGGGATCCGCCGTGCCGTCGGCCAGGCCTTCGATGATCGGTTCGAGCTCTTCGCAGCGCATCGCTCAGCGAAACTCCGTCTCGAGAAGGTGCCTCAGCTGCCGCTTGGCTCGGTGAAGGTGAGTCTTCACCGTACCCATCGGCATGTTCAGGGCTTCTGCGAGATCTTCATAGCGCAGGCCCTTCAAGTAATGCCCGTTCACCAGCACCTGGTACGGCACGGGCAGCCGCCGGATGGCCTTGTCGAGGCGATCCCGCAGCATCATGTCGCCAAACGCGCGATCGTCCGCGCCCGGCTGCACGCGCGGCTCGTCGCTGTCGTCGAAGGTCGCATCGAGCGACACCGTGGCCAGGTCCGGACGCTCCTGCGCCAGCAGGTTCGCGACAATCCGGTAGATCCACGTGGAGAGCCTGGCCTCTCCCCTGAAATACGGCAGCCCCTGGTGCACGCGCAGGAAGGCCTCTTGCGCCAGCTCCTCCGCGCGCGCCGGCTCGGCCACGCTGCGCGCCATGATCGCGAAGACCAGGCCCTTGTATTGTTCGACCAGCTCGCGGAACGCGGTTTCGTCGCCATTCCGGCACCGCTCGACCAGCTCGTGCTCGGGGGTGCCCCTCATTCGCCGTCAGGGAGATTAGAGCGTGGCGACACGGGTTTTGTTTCGCTGAAACAATATGGGTGCCGGCCGAGTCTAATCTCCCCATGCAGCCAGAAGAACTGTTCTCGATGGTCTTCGTGATGGGGATGTTTGCCGGCGTCTTTGTCATCTTCATGGCGATGCGGCAGCGGTCCCAGCTTCTGGAGATGCAGCATCGCGAGAAGATGGCGATGATCGAGCGCGGACTGGCGTTGCCCCCCGAACGGCCTCACGCGTTCGTTCTCCGGGAACGCCCCAGCTTCGCCGGTCGTTCGATGACCTTCGGCATCGTGCTCATCGGCATCGGCTTCGGCTTCATGAGCATCGTCGGCATTGCCGCCGGCGCTCCAGAAGTCGGGGTCGGCATCGGCGGCGCGTTCGGGGTGGTCGGCGTCGCCTTTATCGTCAACAGCCTGTTGTCGAAACACGCCAGCCCCCCTGCGACCCTCGAACGGGCGCTGGACCCTCCTCGGCCGCCCGAGGTTCCGCCGCTCTAAGAGGCGTCCGTCTCCGAACCGATACACACCACGGCCTGCCCAAGGTCTGTTCGTGGGTTGTATCGAATTTGACACTCAGCTCAGATCCGGGCCAGAATCCAGACTATTGCGACTAAATTGACTTAATAAGTCACATATAGTCGTAATAAATCACGGTCGATTACGTTTTTGTCTGTAATCGAGAGGGCGAAGCTGTGTCAACCAAGCGGGCATCGCTGAGGGCGTTCACGATCATCGCGACCGTGATCGTGGCCTCCTGCGCGCCGGGTGGAACCCGTCCGGTTCCGAGTTATGACCCGTACACGAGCAAGTTGATCCAGCTCACCGCCGACCTGAACGGCGACGGCCGACAGGACCAGTGGACCTTCCTGGACGGCAACCGCCCGTTGCGTGCTGAAGCGGATACCGATGGCGACGGGCGCGTGGACCGGTGGGAGTACTACGCGGCCCCGGCGTCGCTGGTGAAAGTCGGCAGCTCGAGCCGATCCGACGGCGTGGAAGACACGTGGACGTGGGCGATTGATGCGAACGGCGAACGTCGTGTCGATCTTTCCCGTGCCCGCGATCGGGCCATCGACCGGCGCGAGTACTTCCAGGGTGACGTTCTGGTTCGTGCCGATGAGGACACCGACCTCGACGGCCTGCTTGACAAGTGGGAACGCTACGAAGCCGGCGCCCTCCGCCAGGTGGAATTCGACACCACGAAGCAGCTCGGCCGTCCCGATCGCCGCCTGATGTATGACGCGCAGGGCCGCTTCGTGTCGATCAGTGCGGACCCCGATGGCGACGGCACCTTCGAGCCGATTCGCGAAGAACCACAAAAGGACCTTCCCCAGGGAGCACGACGATGAACAATGCTGGTCGGGACGCGGTGGATCCGATCTCGATGTTGGTGGCCGACGGCGGCCGCGACGGCGAAGTGGCGCCGCTCAAGGAAGCGCGGCGCAGTTTCGAGCGGCGGTATATTCTGGCGGTGCTGCAGCGCTGTAACTGGTCGATCGCGGCCGCGGCCCAGGCGCTGGGGCTGCAGCGTCCAAACCTGTACCGCAAGGCCAGGCAACTGAGCATTCCGGTCAAGCCGCCGGCCGCCGACTGATGACGACATCCACCCGCACGCTCACGGCTCTCGTCGCGCCCGCGATCGCCGCCGTCGTCCTGCTCGCCGGAGGCACCGACGCCCGCGCGCAGGGCGTCTCGAACGCCGATCCGACGACCTTCGCGTTCCGCCTGGGGCCGCTCCTGCTGACGCCGGGGCTGCAGATTACCGAAATCGGCGCCGACAACAACGTGTTCAACGAGGCCGTCGACCCGAAGCAGGACTACGTGATTGCGGCGGCGCCGGATCTCACCGGCTTCATGCGCCTCCGGTTCATGCGCATCTCGTTCGCCACCGGCGCGGCATTCACGTACTACCGCGAGTACGAGTCGGAGCGGTCGGTGGGCCAGCAGATGAGCGGCCGCATCGACTTCCTGCTCGGACGCCTCCAGCCGTTCGTCAACGCGAGCCGGGCGAACAGCTTCGCGCGGCCGAACAAGGAGGTCGATGCGCGGGCCGAGCACCTCAGCCCGTTGCTGCAGGCCGGCGTCTCCTACGAGCTCAGCCCGACGTCCAACGTGTTTGCCGGCGCCTCGCGGAGCCAGGTTCAATACCGCGCGGGCGAGACCTTCGCGAACGTCGCGCTCGACCAGGCGCTCAATCACCGGACCGACGTCTACGACGTCGGCCTGTTCTCGTCGGTGACGCCGCTGACCTCGATCCGGGTGACCGCGTCCTACCAGGAGGAGATCTTCGACTTCGAGCCCGAGCGCAACAGCACCAGCCGTGTGGGGACCGTACAGCTGCAATTCGGGCCCGACGCCATCTTCCGTGGCAATTTCTCGCTCGGTTTCCGCGATTTCAAGACCAAGGATCCCGAAGTCAAGCCCTACCAGGGCCTGATCGCCACCGGCACGGTCACCATCCCGGTGCTGGACCGGGGGTCACTGCTGACCTTGGTCCAGCGCGACGTGCAAACTTCCTTCGACAAAGACGAGTCTTACTTTGTGAACACGGAAGTGTCGCTCACGTACACGCATCGGGTGCTCGGGCCGTTCGACCTGCAGGTCATGGGCACGTATGGCACCCTGGGCTACGGCAAGCGCGAAGGCCGCCTGCCAAAGCAAGAGACCGTGCAGTCCTTTGGCGGCGGG
>MELE01000104.1:49107-64140 GCA_001768615.1 Acidobacteria bacterium RIFCSPLOWO2_12_FULL_67_14b
GGGGCCGGTCAGGCCGTGCCCGCGCCGGCGCCGCCGACGCAGGCGCCCATTGCGCCGCCGATGCCCGGGCGCCCATCCTCCGGCTACCAAATCGGGCCGAACGACACGCTGGTCATCAAGGTGTTCGACGAGCCCGGCCTGTCGGGTACGTTCAAGGTCGACCCCGACGGGTCGATTACCTATCCCCTGATCGGCCGCGTCGAGGTGGGCAAGAAGACCGTGCGCGACATCGAGACCGATCTCCACAAGCGGTTGCTCGACGGCTACGTCAAGCGTCCGCAGGTGTCGGTCGAGGTTTCGGAGTTCCGCAGCCGCAGCGTCTTCATTCTTGGCGAGGTCCGCAACCCGGCCAAGTATTCGATGGAAGGCGAATTCACGCTGCTCGACGCGCTCGCGCGCGCGGGTTCGGTAACGGCCACGGCAAGCACGACAATCATGGTGCTGCGGCCGAAAGACCCGAACGCCATCGCGCCGGCGGACCCCAATTCCGGGCAGGCCAACGAAGTGCTGCGCATCGACCTCCGTGATCTGCAGGAGGGCCGCCTCACCGCCAACATCATGTTGCAGGATGGCGACACGATCTACGTCAACCAGGCCGAGCGGTTCTACATCTCCGGCTACGTGCGCAATCCCGGCTCGTTCGTGCTCGCGCCGAACATGACCGTCGAGCAGGCGATCGCGACCGCGGGCGGGCTGAGCGATCGCGGCTCGCGCAACGGCATCAAGATCCGACGCGTCATCAAAGGCAAGGAAGTCGAGATCCCGGCCAAGCGGACCGACCGCGTGCTGCCCGGTGACACCGTCGTGATTCGCCAGCGTTTCATCTAGGTCGTCTCTCTCCACAATGTGCGGCATCGCCGGCGTTCTGCGCCAGGCGCCCCTGCCGGATCCGTCCGGTGTCGCGGGGCGTCTTGCGCAGCTGCTCGGCCATCGCGGGCCGGACGACACGGGCTGCTTCCGCGGGCTCGACGATCGGCTGCTGCTGGTCCACCGGCGGCTGGCGATCATCGATCCGTCGCCCGCCGGCCACCAGCCGATGGCCGGCGCGGACCGGCGGTACTCGATCGTCTACAACGGCGAGGCCTACAACTTTCGCGACCTGAAGGCGCGGCTCGAATCGCGCGGCGAGCGGTTCTCGACCCACGCCGACACCGAGGTTCTGTTGCGGCTGCTCGCGCTCGACGGCCCCGGCGCGCTGGCCCAGGTGCGCGGGATGTTCGCGCTCGCGCTCTGGGATGCGCAGGAGCGCTCGTTGCTGGTGGCGCGCGATCGCTTCGGCATCAAGCCGCTCTACGTCGCCGAGTCGCCCGCGCAGGTGGCCATCGCCTCCGAAATCCGATCGCTGGTCGGCAGCGGCCTGGTCGCGCCGGAGGTCGACGCGGCGGGCGTGCTGGCGTACTTGCGGTGGGGCAGCATTCCGCCGCCGCTGACGTGGCTGCGCGGCGTGACCGCCCTCGAGCCCGGCACGTGGCGGCGGTGGACGGCGGACGGCCGCGCCACCGGCGGGCGGTTTGCCGACGTGCGCACGGCGTGGAGCGGCGCGCCGCGGCCGGTGCCCATCGACGAACTGGTGGCCCACACGCGCGCCGCGCTCGTGGACAGCGTGACGGCGCACCTGGTCGCCGACGTGCCCGTCGGGTTGTTCCTGTCGGGCGGCATCGATTCAGCCGCCGTGGTGTCGGCCGCGCGCGCGGCCGGCCGGCAATTGCACACCTACACCGTCGTCGTCGGCGAGGATCGGTACTCCGAAGCGCGCGAGGCGCAGGAGGTGGCCGCGCGCTTCGAGACCGTGCATCACACGCTGCACGTGGACGCGGGCACGGTGGCCCGCGACTGGCCGACCATTCTGGATGCGCTGGATCAGCCCACGGGCGACGCCGTCAACACGTTCTACGCCTCGCGTGCGGTGGCCGCGACCGGCGTCAAGGCGGTGTTGTCCGGTGTGGGCGGCGACGAGATGTTCGGCGGCTATCCCTCGTTCCAGCGCCTCCCGCGCGCGCTCGGCTGGTCGCGGGCGCTCGGCCCCCTGCTGCCGCTGGCGGGGCGCGCGGCGAGCGCCGCCGCGCGCGAGGGCCGCGGCGTGAAGTGGCGGCACTTCGCCGACAGCCGCGGGCAGCCGGGCGAGCTCTATCGCGCGCTGCGCGGGTTCCTGATGCCGGCCGAGGCCGCGGCCTTCGCCGGCCCCGCGCTGGCCGGATCGGCGGATGCGCTCGATCGCGTCACCGCCGTCGAGGACGCGATGCTGGCGCCGCGCGGTGACGAAACGCCCGAGGCGTCCGTCGCCCGGCTCGAGTCCACGGTCTATCTTCGCAGCCAGTTGTTGCGCGATGTCGACGCCATGTCGATGGCGCACGGGCTCGAGGTGCGCGTGCCGTTTGTGGATCACGAGCTCCTCGACACGGTGTGGCCGGCGATCGGGGCGCACCCGGCGTGGCTGTCGCGCAAGCGCCTGCTGGTCGCCGCCGCGCCGATCCCCCTTCCCGAGGCCGTGACGCAGGCGCCGAAGCGGGGATTCACCCTGCCGTTCGAGGAGTGGATGAAGGGCCCGCTGGCCGAGCCGATCGTTACCGGCCTGGCGCACCTGTCGTCGGCGGGCTGGGTGACGCCCGAGATCGCTCGCGTCTGGCGCGAGTGGCAGGACGGCGAGGCGCATTGGTCGCGCCCATGGACGCTGGGCGTGCTCGGCCACTTTCTCGAGGAGGCCGCGCGGGCGCGGACCACGCGATGAGCCGCCTTCGCGCCCTGCGGTACTACGCCGGCGCCGCGTGGCGCCGCCTCAACCCCACGCCGGAGCAGGCCGCGTGGCGCCGGATGTGCCGGCTGGCGGATCGGGTGCCCCGCCACACGCGGGGACGCGTGCAGGCGATGCACTACGAGCTCGACTACGTCGACCTGCTCTCCACCTGCCCGCAGTGGGAGGAGCTCTTCGTCCACCACAGCCTGGCGTTCCGCGCCACCACCGAGACCCCGCGGGTCCTCGACTGCGGCGCGAACATCGGCCTCGCGACGCTCGCCATCAAGCGGGCGCATCCGAAGGCCCGCGTCACGGCGTTCGAGGCGGATCCGTCGCTGGCCACGGTCCTGGTCAGCAACCTCGCGCGCAACGACGCTCAAGACGTGGAGTGCGTGTCGGCCGCGGTGTGGACCGCGCCGGGCGAGGTGTCGTTCCTGGCCGAGGGCAGCGATTCCGGCGCCATCGCCGGGGTCACGGCGTCGATGGCCGCGCCGACGATCCAGGTGCGCGCCGTGCGCCTGCGCGACTGGATCGCGCGCGAGCCGATCGACCTGCTGAAACTCGACATCGAAGGCGCCGAGGGCGACGTCTTGCGCGACTGCGAAGACGTGCTCGGCCACGTCGCCGCCATTCACATGGAAGTCCACGACTTCGTTCCCGGCCGGCGCCAGCTGCCCGCCTGCCTGGAGTTGCTCGAACGGGCGGGGTTTGTGACCGCACTGTCGAACCTGGTGCCCGCCTCGTGGCGGGCCGCCGACACCGCGGGATCGCCGTTTGCCGGTCCGCCGCCGATCTGGATCGTGATCGTCAAGGCCTGGCGCCGGCCCGCCGCCGCATGAACATTTCCCCCAGCGTCGTCTACGTCGTGCCCGACAAGATGGGCGGCATGATGAACATCGTCCGGGCGCTGATCGAGTCGCGATCGCCGGACGGCTTTTCGTATCACGCCGTGCTGACCGACAACGTCCTGTCCACCGACACGCGCTATGGCGGCGCGCTGCGCGCCGACTCGCAATCGACGGTCCGCTACCGGAGTCCGACGGAAAACCTCTATGCCGTGCTGAACCGCGTGCGCCGCGCAATTCCCGATGGCGGCGGCGTGCTCGTGGCCAACGATCAGATCGAGCTGGCGGTGGCGCATGCCTTCGACCTCGGCCGAATGGTGGCGCTGATCCTGCACGGCGACCATGATTACTACTACGACCTGGCGGCGCGTCACGAAGCGGTGATCGACGTGTTCATCGCCTACGGCACGGCGATGAGGGACGGCCTGCGGCGGCGGTTGCCGCATCGCGAGGGCGACATTCATCACCTGCCGTACGGCGTGCCGATGCCGGCGCGGGCGAGGCAGCCACACGGGGGGCCGCTGCGCCTGATGTTCGCGGGCCGCCTGGAGCACGGCCAGAAGGGCGTGTTCGACCTTCCCGCGATCGACGCCGCGCTGCGCGAGCGCGGCGTGCCGGTCACGTGGACGATTGCCGGCGGCGGGCCCGACGCTCGAGCGCTGCAATCGCGGTGGCCCGGCGCGCACATTTCGTGGGCGGGCGTGCTGGCGCCCGAGGCGATGCTGGCGCGGCTGCCGGATGCCGACATCTTCGTGCTGCCGACGCGCGCCGAAGGATTTCCGGTGGCCCTCGTCGAAGCGATGGGGGCGGGGCTCGTGCCCGTGGTCAGCGACATCCCGAGCGGCGTGCCGGAGATCGTCGATCGCGGCGTCACCGGGCTGTTGCCGGCGGTCGGGGACATCGGCGGGTTTGCCGACGCCATCGCGGCGCTGGCGCGCGATCGCGGGCGGCTCGAGTCGATGAGCCGGGCGTGCCGCGACTCGGTCGCCGCGCGCTTCGATCCGGTCGAGCGGACCCGATCGTACCAGGCGCTCTACGCGCGGTGGCGGGAACTGCGCCGTCCCCGGCCCGCGAACGTCGGCGTGCCGTATCGCACGCGACTCGATCAACCGTGGATCCCGAATGCGGCCGTCAAGGCCGCGCGGACGCTGATCCGCCGCTACCAGGGGAAACCGGCATGAAGGTGATGATTCTGTGCGGCGGCCAGGGGACGCGCCTGGCCGGCGCGAGCGCCGATCTGCCCAAGCCGATGGTGCCCATCGGCGGCCGGCCCATCCTCTGGCACATCATGAAAGGCTTCGCCCATTGGGGCTTCCGCGATTTCGTGCTGTGTCTCGGACACCGATCGGACGCGATCAAGCAGTACTTCCTCAACCTCTCGTTGATGATCCACGACGTGCGGCTCGACCTGTCGGACGCCCAACGGCCCGTGGCGCTGGGCCAATCCGACGAGGGCGGGTGGCGCATCACGCTGGCGGAGACCGGCCTCGACAGCATGACCGGCTACCGCGTCCGGCTGGGCGCGGCGCACCTCGATCCCGCCGACGATCTGTTTGCGGTGACCTACGGCGACGGCGTCTGCGACGTGGACTTCACCCAGGTCGTGGCCTTTCATCGGGCCCACGGCAAGCTCGCCACGGTGACCGCCGTGCACCCGCCGGGCCGCTTCGGCGAGCTCCAGATCGGCGACCGCGGCGCCGTGCACGAGTTCAACGAGAAGCCGCAGGTGTCGGCCGGCTGGATCAGCGGCGGGTTCTTCGTCTTCTCGCGCGGCGCCCTCGCCTACCTGCCGGACGATCCGGCGGTGATGCTCGAAGAGCAGCCCCTGAGGCGCCTGGCGGCGGACGGCCAGCTGATGGCGTATCCGCACGAGGGTTTCTGGTTCTGCATGGACACGCCGCGCGATCTGCAGCAGCTCACGCGCCTGTGGTCGGGCGGCGGCGCGCCGTGGCTGGTGTGGGACCCCAAGTGAACGACGCGATTGGCTCCGCGCTGTCGGGACGCCGCGTGCTGCTCACGGGGCACACGGGGTTCAAGGGCGGATGGCTCGCGATCTGGCTGGCGCGGCTGGGCGCGAAGGTCACCGGCTACAGCCTGCCGGCCGTCGACGGGCCGACGCTGTTCGCCGCCGCCGGCGTCGGCGGGCTCGTCCGCCACGTCGAGGCCGACATCCGCGACCTCGCCACCTTCGAGCGCGTCTGGCGGGACACGGCGCCCGAGGTGGTGTTCCACCTGGCCGCGCAGGCCATCGTCCGGCAGAGCTATCGCGATCCGCTCGAGACGGTGACCACGAACACGCTTGGAACGGCGCACGTGCTGGAACTGGCGCGGAAGATCGACGAGCCCGTCCGCCTCGTCCTCATCACGAGCGACAAGTGCTACGAGAACCACGAGTGGGAGCGCGGTTACGGCGAGGGCGATCAGCTGGGTGGCCGTGACGTGTACAGCGCGAGCAAGGCCGCCGCGGAAGTACTGATCAGCAGCTACCGCCGCAGCTTCTTCGGCGATCGGGTGTGGGCCGCGAGCGCGCGCGCCGGCAACGTCATCGGCGGCGGCGACTGGTCCGCCGACCGCATCGTGCCGGATGCCATCGCCGCGCTACGCGCGGGCCGCGCCATCGACGTGCGCAACCCGCGCGCGGTGCGACCGTGGCAGCACGTGCTCGAGCCCCTGTCGGGGTACCTGCTGCTGGCGTCGCGCCTGCTCTCGCCCCAGCTCGCGGTCCGCGCCCAGGCCGCCGATGCGTGGAACTTCGGTCCCACGATCGCCAATACGCGCACCGTGGGACAACTGACCGACGCAGTAATAGAACGCTGGGGCAGCGGGGCGTGGATCGATCGGTCGTCACCCGATCACCCGCACGAGGCCGGGTTGCTGCGTCTCGACATCGCCAAGGCGGGCCGGGACCTCTCGTGGCGGCCGCGGTGGGGATTCGAGGCGGCGGTCGCCCGGACCGTCGAGTGGTACCAGGCCGACGCCGCCGGCCAGAACATGCGATCGATCTGCGAACAACAGATTGCGCAGTACGAAGGCAGCTGATGTTCCAACCACGGAGGTCACTGGCGGGCGCCCGGGTGCTGGTCACCGGCGCCACCGGCTTCCTGGGAAGCCACGTGACCGCCACGCTGGCCGCCGAGGGCGCGGAGGTCCATGCTCTGCGGACGGCGGCGCACCGCGCGCCGCGCGTGCCCGTGCCGCCGGTGTCGTGGCACGAGCTCACTCTCGACGAGGGCCGCCGCGTGGTCGGGGTCGTGCGGGCCATCGATCCGGACGTGGTGATCCACCTCGCCGCGTATGGCGCCAGCAGCGCCGAGCGCGATCCGCAACGCATCGTCGAGGTCAATGTCCTGGGGACCTGGAACCTCCTGCAGGCGCTGCCCGCGCGATCGCGCCTGGTGATGACCGGCACGTGCGCCGAGTATGGCCAGGTCTTCGGCGCCGCGCACGAGCGAATGGCCTGCCGGCCTGCGTCGGCGTATCCCGCAGCCAAGCACGCGGCGGTGACGCTGGCCACGGCCCAGGCCCGCGAGTCCGGCCGCGAGGTGGTCGTGCTGCGTCCCTACGGCCCGTTCGGCCCCGGCGACGATCCGCTGCGCGCCATTCCCAACGCGATCGAGGCGTTGCTGCTCGGCCAGGACGTGGCGCTCACCGACGGCGGCCAGCTCCGCGACTTTTCGTACGTGGACGATCACGTGGATGCGATCCTGCGGGCCGCGACCGTCGCCGGTCTCGAGCCCGGGGCGATCTACAACGTGGGCACGGGCCGGCCGACGACGGTGCGGGCGGCCCTCGAGCAGGTGGCCCGCCTGGTCGGCGGGCCGGGCAGGCTGATGTTCGGCGCGCGCCCGACCCGTCCCGATGATCTTCGCGAGCTGGTCCCCGACGTGGCCGCCGCGCGCCGCGACCTGGGCTTCGAAGCCCGGACCCCGTTTGCCGACGGCCTCGCGCGGACGGTGGCCTGGGCCCGCGCGCGGCTCACGGCGCCGGAGCGACACACATGAGCGCGCCAGCGGTCAGCGTCCTGGTCACGGCCTACAACCGCGAGAAGTACATCGCCGCGTCGCTCGAGAGCGTGCTCGCGCAGCAGTTCACCGACTTCGAGGTGATCGTCACCGACAACCAGTCGACCGACCGCACGGTCGAGGTCGCGCGGACGTTCGAGCACCGCGATTCGCGCGTCCGCGTCGTCGTGAACGACCGCAACCTCGGCCAGTTCGGCAACCGCAATCACGCGGCCACGCTCGCGCGCGGGACCTACCTCAAGTACCACGACTCCGACGACCTGATGTATCCGCATTGCCTGTCGGTGATGGTGCCGCTGCTCGAGGCGGAACCGCGGGCCGGCTTCGCCCTCTCGCCCGGCGCCTCGTGGCCCGGCGGACCGGCGCCGATGCTGTCCACGCCGCGCCAGTCGTATCAGCGCGAGTTTCTCGGCTACGGGATGTTCAACTGCGGGCCGGCCTGCGCGCTGTTCCGGCGCGAGGTCTTCGCCGAGCTCGGCGGGTTCGACGACGCCGGCGTGCCGTCGGATTTCCTGTTCTGGCTGCGCGCCTGCGCGCGGACACCGGTGCTGCTGGTGCCATCGGACCTGTTCTGGTATCGCGTGCATCCCGGCCAGGAGTTCGCCGGCGAGCGCGCCATGCGCGAGTACGCCCTCGTGCCGGGCGCCACGTGGGCGGCGCTCCACAGCGCCGGCTGTCCGCTCGAGGGCCGCGAGCTCGAGCAGGCCCGCATCAACCAGGCCTGGAGCACGGTCAAGCTGCTGCGGCGCGACCTGCGGGCCGGACGTTTCAGCCTGTTCGCGTACCGCCTGCGGCATGCCGGCCTGACCATGCGCGATTGGATCCGGTACCTGCGCCGGCCCTCGCGGCGGATGATGGCCGGGACGCCCGTTGCCGCGAACGGCGAGTTCCTGGTTCCCGACTGGACACGGAAGGCCTAGGGACCCGTGCGCATCGTCCAGGCGGCGGGGTGGTACGCACCCGATTCTCTCGGGGGCACGGAGCTCTACGTCGCGGCGCTGTCCGACCGCCTGCGGCGGCTCGGGCACGACGTGCTCGTGGCCGCGCCCGATGCCGCGCACACCTCGGAGCGCCACTATGCGCACGATGGCATCCCGGTGTATCGGTATCCGATTCCGGAGTCGATCACGCGTGACGAGGCGCGGGGGTTCGCGCTGGTGCGCGGCGCCGAGCGCTTCCATCGCTGGCTGTCGTCGGCGCACGCGGATGTCGTGCACGTTCACACCTTCGTGACCGGGCTCGGCCTGGCGGAAGTGGCCGCCGCCCGCGCGGCCGGTTCGCGCGTGATCGTCACCAGCCACTCGGCGAGCCTCGGCTTTCTCTGCGAGCGGGGCACGATGCTGCGCCTGGGTCGAGCGCTGTGCGACGGCGTGGCCGAGCCGATCAAATGCGCGACCTGCGCGCTGCAGAAACGCGGGGTGCCGCCGTGGGCCGGCGCGCTGGCCAGCCGCGTGGAGCGCGTGGCGCCGGCGTCGGTCGACCTGCCCGGCCGCGTCGGCACGCTGTTCGCCATGCCGTCGCTGATTCGCGCCAACATGGCGGCGCAGGAGCGGCTGTTCTCGCTCGTCGATGCCTTCGTCGTGTTGAGCCGGTGGGCGGCCGAAGCCTTGATGGCCAATGGCGCCCCCCCAGAGAAGGTGGTGCTCAACCGCCTGGGCGTGGCGCCGCGGATCGGCGGCTGGCCGTCCAAGGCGCCGCCGCAGCAGGCGCCCACGACCAGCCCGATCGCAGTGGGCTACGTGGGGCGGGCCGAAGACATCAAGGGCCTCGAAGACTTCGTTCGTGCGGTGGTGTTGATGAAGAAGGCCGTGCCGATCCAGGCGCGCGTCGTCGCCCTGGCCAGCGGCGAACACGAACGAACGATCCTCGAGCGTTGCCGGCGGCTGGCCGCGCGCGATGCGCGGGTGGTGTTCGAGGATCCGGTGAACCCGCATAAGATTCCCGCCCTGCTGGCATCGCTCGACGTGCTGGTGTGCCCCTCGCGGGCACTCGAAGGCGGGCCGACCATCGCGCTCGAAGCGCACGCCGTCGGCACTCCCGTTGTCGGCAGCGCCATTCCCGCCCTCTCCGAATTGATCCGCGACGGCGTGAACGGCGCGTTGTACCCGCCGGGCGACGTCCGCCGGCTCGCCGGCTTGCTGACCGAGCTGGCGCACGACCCCGCCCGCATCGACACGTGGCGCACGCAGTTGCCGGCGGTCCGGCTGTTCGACGCGGTCACCGCCGAATACCTCCGCCTCTATCAGGCATGACCGGCACGATCCGTTCGCTCGCCCGCCGCTGGCTGTCGCCGGCCATGCTGGTGCGCGCCCGCGTGATCGAGCGCGGCCTGCCGGCGGTGCGGTGGGGCAACCTCCGGCGGACGCGCCCGATCTCCGAGTCGTACGGCTTTGATCGCGGCACGCCGATCGATCGCTTCTACCTCGACCGGTTCCTGTCGGCGCACGCCGCCGCGATCACGGGCACCGTCCTCGAGATCCAGGTGAACAGTTATACGAAGAAGTTCGGACGCGACGTGCGCGTCTCGCACACGCTCGACATCACGCCCCAGTTTGCGCCCACGCACCTCTGCGATCTCGCCCTGGCCGATCGCCTGATCCCGGAGGCGACCTACGACTGTGTGCTGTTGCCCAACACGCTGCAGCACCTCCGCGACCTCGAGCCGGCGCTGAAGAACGCCATGCGGATGCTGAAGCCTGGCGGCACGCTGCTCGCGTCCGCCGCCGGACTGGCGCGGCTCACCGAACCGAACGCCGACTTCTGGCGGTGCTCCGCCGAGGGGTGGCGCCTGATCGCCGCCCGCGTCTGGCCCGGTTGCGAGGTCGAGATCGATGCGTCGGGCAACTGCCTGGCGGCGGTGGCGGGTTTGCACGGCATTGCGGTCGAAGAGTTGGACGCGCACGAGCTCGAGTACCAGGACGATCGGTTTCCCGTGTTGATCACCATCTGCTGCCGGAAGCCCTGAGATCATGCCGCTGAACAAACCGCCGATCGCGGCTCTGTTCGGGTGGCTCGCGCGCCGCCGGACGCTGCCCGGCGTGGCGGTGCTGTGCTACCACGGGCTGAGGTGCGATCGGGATCCGGAGGGCGTGATGCCGTTCGAGGGCATCCACGTCCGCGCGTCGACGTTCGCCGCGCACTGCCGCGCGATCGTGCGCTACGCGCACCCGATCTCCCTCGACGACTGGCGCGCGTCGCTTGGTGGCGAGCGCGCCCTGCCGCCGCGCCCGGTGGTGATCACCTTCGACGATGGGTATCGATCGGTGCTGACGGAAGGCCTGCCGGTGCTGGAAGCCCTCAACCTGTCCGCCGCCGTGTTCGTGGCGACCGGGGCGGTGGCCCGGAACGAGATGCTGTGGTACGACGCCGTGGCCAGCGCGCGCGGCGAGCCCGCGGTCGAAGCCCTCAAGAGCCTGTCGCACCAGGAGTGGGCGAAAGCGATTGACGGCGTGCCGTGCGCGGTGTCGCGCAGCGATCCGCGCGCGCTGCTGACCCCCGACGAGGTCGCGCACCTGTCGGCCAGCGGCCGGATCGAGGTGGGCGGCCACACCGAGAACCACCCGATCCTCGCGCGCGCGCCGCGTGAGGTCCAAGCCGCCGAGATCCAGGCCTGCGCCGACGCGATCGAGCGGTGGACCGGCCGCCGGATGCGCGCGTTCGCGTATCCGAACGGGCGCGTGGGCCTCGACCTGTCGGACGAGACGCGCCAACTCGTCGCCGCCGCCGGCGCGGACCTGGCGTTCACGGCCGAAAGCGGCCTGGCCCGGCGCGGTGCCGATCGGTTGTTGCTGCCGCGCTTCACCATCACCAACGGCGTGACGGTGGCGCACCTGCTGAACCGGATCGCGCGGTCGTGGTCCTGAGGCCGGCGGGTCGATGACGGCACGGGCGCGGGTCACGGTGATCACCGCCGGACATCCGAGCACGTGTCCGCGGATGGTGAAGGCGGCCGACGCGCTGGCCGGCGCCGGATTCGATGTGCGGCTGGTCTGCACGCGTTTCATCGATTGGGCGGTGGCGACCGACGCCCGCCTGATCGCGAGCCGCGCGTGGACGCCGGTGATCGTCGACTACCACCGGCGCACGGCGCCCGTTTTCTCGCAATACGCGCGGGCGCGCAGACGGGCCGCCTTGGCGATCGTGGCCGTGGCGGGTGCCGAGCGCGGTCCGTGGTGGGCGGTCACGCGGTCGTTCAGCTACGTCCATCCGGAGCTGGTGCGCGCGGCCCTCGCCGAGCCGTGCGACTTTTTCTACGGCGGCACCACGGGCGCGCTGGCCGCGGTGGCGGCAGCCGCGGTCCGGGCCCGGCGGCCCTACGGGCTCGACTTCGAGGACCTCCACACGGCCGAACGCGAGGGCCCTGACGCCCGTGTGCAACATGCGCTGGCGTCGCGGATCGAGTCGGCGATCGTGGGCGGTGCCAGCCTGCTGACCGCGAGCAGCCACGCGATCGGCGCCGCCTACCAGGAACGGTATGGGCGCGAGGTGGAGACGCTGTACAACGTCTTCCCGCTGCCATCCGTGCGGCCGGTGATCGAACCGCGTGCGGGCGCGCTGCGCTGCTATTGGTTCAGCCAGACGATCAGCGCGGGTCGCGGGCTCGAACTGTTTGTTGACGCGGCGGCGCTCGCCGGCGTCCCGATCGCCCTCGAAGTGCGCGGGAGGGAAGACGGCACCTACCTTGCCGGGCTTCGCGCCCGGATCGCCGCGACGGCGCCGCGCCTCACGCTCGACGTGCGGCCGCCCGCGCCGCCAGACCAGATGGTGGCGCTCGCAGCCCCGCACGACATCGGCCTGAGCCTCGAGCTGCCCACCGTCGAGAACAGGAATCTGTGCGTTTCCAACAAGCTGCTCACCTACTTGCCCGCGGGCCTTGCGGTGATCGCCACCGACACGCTCGGCATGCGCGAGGTCGCGCCGGAGCTGGGCGCCGGCCTGGCGTCGGTGAAGCCTGGTGACATCGCCGGCCTCGCGCATCACCTGCGGCGATGGCACGACGACCGCGCGGCGCTGGCCCTTGCACGCGAGGACGCCTGGCGCGCGGCGGCGCGGCGCTGGCACTGGGAGCATCCGTCTCAGCGCGACAAGTTGATCGATTTGGTCCGCTCCCGGCTTCCGGCTCCCGGCTCTCGGAGCCCGGAGCCCGGAGCCCGGATTACGTGATGAAGATCCTGCTGATCATGGATCCGCTGATCCCGGTTCCGCCGCTGCACTACGGCGGCATCGAGCGGGTGGTGGCGGACCTCGCCGAGCGGCTGATCGAGCGCGGCCATGCCGTCACGCTCTGGGCGGCGCCCGGCTCGCGGAGCACGGCCCGCGTCGAGGCGTTCGGCCGCGAAGGCGAGTGGACCAGGTGGAGCAACGTGCGCAACACCGCGGCGCTCGCCGCCCGGTTGATCGCGCGACCCGGCCAGTTCGATGTCGTGCACAACTTCGGCCGGCTCGCCTACCTCCTGCCGGTGCTCCGGTCACGTGTCGGCAAGCTGCAAACCTACATGCGCCGTGTGAATCCGGCGAACATGCGCCTGGTGACCCGGCTTGGCGGCCGCCGTCTGATCTACACGGCCGTCAGCGATGCGATTCGCCGGTTCGGCCAACCCGGCGGCGGCGACTGGCGCGTGGTCTACAACTGTGCGCGGCCCTCGCTGTACCGCGTGTCGCTCGGCGTCGACGCCGCGCGGGCGCCGCTGGCGTTCCTCGGCCGGCTGGAGCGGTGCAAGGGCGCGCACACCGCCATCGACATCGCGCTGGCCACGGGCCGCACGCTCGTCATCGCGGGGAACGTGTCGCGCCTCCCCGACGAACGGCAGTACTTCGAGCGCGAGCTGAAGCCCCGCTTCAACGACACGCAGATTCGTTACATCGGCCCGGTCGACGACGCGCAGAAGCAGACGCTGCTCGGGGACGCGGCGGCGCTCCTCCTGCCGATCGAGTGGGAAGAGCCGTTCCCCGTGGTCCTGCCCGAGGCGCTGCTGTGCGGCACGCCGGTCGTGGCGCTGGCGCGCGGCGGCGTGCCCGAAGGGATCACCGACGGCGTGACTGGTTTTGTCAGAACCACGGCTGGGGAGCTGGCGGCGGTGATCCCGCAGCTGCCGGCGATCGATCGCGCCCGATGCCGCGCCGAAGGCGAACGCCGCTTCAGCGACGAGGTGATCACGAGCGAGTACGAGGCGCTCTATCGAGAGGTGGCGCAAGCCTGATCGATGCCGGGCCGCGTCCTCATGATCAGCCCGCACTTCCCGCCGGATGCCACCGCCGCCGCGCACCGCGTTCGCGTGCTGGCGCCGGCACTGGCATCGTTTGGATGGCGGCCCACGATCCTCACCGTTGACCCGCGCGAGTACGAAGGGCAATTGGACGAGGAGCTCGCCGCCGCGTTGCCCGCCGATCTCGATGTCGTCCGGTGCCCGGCCTGGCCGCACCAGACGACGCGGCGGTTTGGCGTGGGCGACCTGGGCCTGCGCGCGTTGAGCGCGCTGCGGCGGGCCGCCGCAGCGCTGGTGGCCGACCGCGGCATCGACGTGGTGTTCATCACGACCTACCCGACGTATCCAGCGCTGATCGGCCCGTGGCTGAAGCGCACGCGCCGCCTGCCGTTCGTGCTCGATCTGCAGGATCCGTGGGTGGGGGCGTGGGGCCTGACCGTCGGCGGCGGCGACGACGGGTCGCCCGACCTGCGCAGCCGCGTGAGCCGGGCCGTGACATCGATGCTGGAACGGCACGTCGTGCCGCACGCCGACGCCGTCACCGGCGTCTCGTCGACATTGCTGGAGGAGCTGGCCGCGCGGTACCCCGTGTTGGCCGGCCGTCCGCGAGCGACGCTGCCGATCGGCATGAATGCCGCCGACCTCGACTGGGCGCGCGCGCATCCGCGGCCGGCGCCCTGGCTTCCCCCGCAGGACGGCCGGTTGCACCTGTGCTACGCGGGGACGTTGCTGCCGCTTGGCGTCGACACGGTCCGCGCCCTCTTCACCGCGATCGCGGCGATTCGCGCGGCCGATCCCGCGCGGGTGTCGCGCCTTCACCTGCATTTCATCGGCACGAGCAATCAGGCCCGGGCCGACGCCGAGGGTCGCGTGAGCCCGTTGGCCCGGCAGTTCGGAATCGAGGACCTGGTGACCGAGCACGCCCCGCGGGTGCCGTTCATGGACGCGCTCCGGGCGTTGCTCGCCAGCGGCGCGGTGTTGCTGCTCGGGACCACGGAGGCGCGATACACGGCGAGCAAGCTGCACATCGCCCTGGCCAGCGGCCGTCCGATTCTCGCCGTGTTCCACGAGCAGAGCGACGTCACGCGGGCGCTCCGGCCGATCGCGGATCGCGATCCCGCGATGCAACTGATTGCCTACGGCGATGCCGATCCGGTGGCGAACCACGTGGACCGCATTCGCGGCGTTCTCGACGCCTGGCTGAACGCGCGGCCGCCAGCGCCCCG
>MELE01000104.1:64151-65393 GCA_001768615.1 Acidobacteria bacterium RIFCSPLOWO2_12_FULL_67_14b
CCGGCGGCGACGTCCCGGATGCGAGCAGCCTGGCGGGTCAGCTGGCCGGCATCTTCGATCGGGTCGTGTCGCATGGCTAGTCCCTTCCGGCTCACCGTGGTGATGACCCATCCGGCGCAGTACTTCGCGCCGTGGTTCCGCTTCATCGCGCGCGAGCGGCCCGAAATCGCGTTGACCGTGCTCTACGGCGTGCGGCCCACGCCCGAGGCCCAGGCCGAGGGATTCGGCCGCGCGTTCGAGTGGGATGAAGACCTGCTGGCCGGCTATTCCTCGCGTGTGCTATCGGCGCAGCCGTCGGACACGCCGCTGCTCGCGGGACAGTTCTCGGCGGTCGACGCGCCTTCGCTCGATGAGGTCCTCCCCGAAACGGCGCCCGACGCGGTGCTGGTGCCCGGATGGCATGCGGCGATCTATCTCCGCGCGATGCGCCTGTGCCGGCGGCTCGACGTCCCGGCGATCTATCGCGGCGACTCGACGTTCCTTTCGGCCCCGGGCGGCCTGGCGCGCCCGTTCTGGGGATGGCACACACGCCGGCGGTTGCATGCCTACTCAGCCTGGTTGTCCGTGGGGACGCGGTCGCGGGAGTATCTCGCGGCCTTTCGCGTGCCGGAGCCGATGGTGTTTCCGTCACCGCACGCGGTGGACAACGATCGGTTCGCCGCCGCGGCGGCGGCGCACTCGGAGGGCGCCCGCACGGCCTGGCGCGCGGCGCGGGGGCTCGATCCGGCGGCGTTCGTGGTGCTGTTTGCCGGCAAGTTCACCAGCGCCAAGCGCCCCGTCGATGTGATCGAGGCGGTGGCGTCGCTGCGGAATCCGCGCGTGCAGGCGCTGTTCGTGGGTGGCGGCGCGCTCGAGCCGTCGATCCGGAGCGCGGCCGCGGCGCGGAACGTGACCGCCGCCTTCGCCGGTTTCCTGAACCAGCGGGAGATGCCGGCGGCGTATGCCGCGGCGGATTGCCTGATGCTGCCGAGCGAGCACGAGACGTGGGGCCTGGTCGTGAACGAAGCCATGGCGACGGGCTTGCCATGTGTGGTGAGCGACCAGGCGGGGTGCGCGCCCGACCTGGTGACAGCCGGCGAAACCGGAGAAATCGTACCGCGCGGCAGGCCCGACCTGCTGGGGGCCGCGATCGACCCCATCCGGCGTCGCGTGGCCGCGGGCCGCGGCTACGAGGCGGCCTGCCAGGCGCGCGTCGCCGCCTTCAGCTACCGGCAGGCCACCGACGGGCTCGTCGCCGCGATG
>MELE01000105.1:0-7385 GCA_001768615.1 Acidobacteria bacterium RIFCSPLOWO2_12_FULL_67_14b
GTACGTCGACATCGCCATCGCGGTGCTCGTCGGTGTGGCCGCCGCCCTGTACATCCGCATCGGCCACCGGACCAGCCTGCGCAACCTGCTGGTCGGCGTCCTCCTGTTCTTTGCCAGTAACGCGTTGCTGTTCTGGTGGTGTGTCGCGGTCGCCTCCTTTGAGTCGAACCTGCTCTTCATCGTCATCTACGTATGGGTGGGCGTGTTCTCGGTGCTGGCGCCGTCACAGGTGTGGACGCTCGCCAACTACGTGATGACCACGCGCGAGGCCAAGCGCTCGTTCGGCTTCATCGGCAGCGGCGCCATCCTGGGCTGGATCGTCGGCGGGCTGGCGACGCGCACCGCCGTGGCGCGCTTCGGCACCGAGAGCATGCTCGGTTTCGTCGCGCTCTCGCTGCTGGCGTGCGCGGCGCTGGTCGCCTACATCTGGCGGCATCGGCCCGACTACGTCGGCGGCGAGCAGCCGGCCACCGGCCCCGGCGTGCAGAGCGGCGGACTGTGGGGCAGCCTCGGGCTCGTCCGCGAGTCGCCGTACCTGCGCGCCATCGCGTGGCTCGTGCTGATTTCCGCGGTGGCCACCACCGTGGCCGGCTGGCAGTTCAAGGCCATCGCGAAAGCGGCCATCCCCGGCACCGACGACCTGGCGATGTTCTTCGGCACCTTCAACATGATCGCGGGCCTGATGTCGCTGATGCTGCAGTTGCTGCTGACGGGCCGCGTGCTGCGGACGGCCGGCGTCGGCGCGGCGCTGTTCATCGTGCCGACGGCGATGCTGATGGGGCAGGCCGGCGTGCTCGTGATCGGCACGCTGGTGGCGGCGTCGATGCTCAAGGCGAGCGACCAGGTGCTGCGCTACTCGATCGACAAGGCGACGGTCGAGCTCCTCTACCTGCCCGTGCCGGCCGCGCACACCTTCCGCGTGAAGTCGTTCGTCGACACCGTCGTCTACCGGCTGGGCGATGCGTGCGGCGGCCTGCTGGTGCTCACCTTCGCCGCCGTGCTCGGCTGGTCGCCCCTGCAGATGGCGTGGATCGGGATCGCGCTCGTGGCCGCCTGGATCGGCGCCGCCTACGTGGCGCGGCGCCAGTATGTGGAGAACCTGCGCGAAAGCATCCACCAGCATCGCGTCGACTACGAGCGCGCGTCGCTGCCGGTGATGGAGCGCGACGCGTCGCGGCTGATCTCGTCCCGCCTGAAGGGCACGACCCGCGAGATCGCGTACGCGCTCAGCCTGTTCGAGATGGCGCACGATCGCAAGGTGCACCCGGCCGTCCGCGGCCTGCTGCATCACGACCAGCCCGAGATCCGCCGGCAGGCGATTTCGCTGCTGGCCCGGGCGGGCGACGCCACCGTGAAGGCCGAGGTCGAAACGCTCCTGCGCGACCCCAGCCTCGACGTCCGCACCGAAGCGCTGCTGTATCTCACCGCATTGGATTCGGATCCCGGATCCCGGAGCCCGGAGCCCGACCGGAAGGATCCGCTCGAACGCATCGAGCAGCTCGGCGACTTCGAGGACTTCTCGATTCGCGCCGCCCTGGTCGCGTTTCTCGCGCGGCCCGGCCGATCGCAGAACGTCGAGGCCGCCCGGCTGCTGCTGTTGAAGATGGTCGAGGAACCCGGCGACGAGGGCAGCCGCACGCGCCTCGAGGCCGCCCGGCTGATCGAGATGCTTCCCGACCTGTTCGACCGCGAGCTGCGCACGCTGCTCGACGACGACAGCGTCGACGTCGCGCGCGCGGCCATCGCCGCGGTGGGGCGGCTGAAGAAGCGCGCGCTGATCGATCGCACCATCGACCGGCTGCGCGAGCCCGACCTCGCCGAGGCCGCCACCGCCGCCCTCGCCCAGTTCGGCGATCGCATCGTCGGCACGCTGCGCGATTACCTCACGGACGAGGAGATGCCGATGGAGGTGAGGCGGGAGGTGCCGAAAGTCTTGCTGGCCATCGGCACCCACTCGGCACAAATGGTGCTGACCGAAAGCGTGCTCGACAGGGACGTGGTGCTGCGCTACCACACCATCGCGGCGCTCAACAAGCTCGGGCAGGCGCATCCGGAACGATCCGTCGATCGGAAGCTGATCGAGTCGGTCCTCGGCGCCGAAATCATGGGCCACTACCGGTCGTACCAGGTGCTGGCCACGCTCGGCACCTCGCTCGACGAAACGGCGAGCCCGATCGCGCACGGCCTCACCGAGTCGATGGAGAAGGAGGCGGAGCGCATCTTCCGCCTGCTCAAGATCCTGTATCCGCAGTTCGACATGCACAGCGCGCACGTGGGGCTGGAGTCGTCGGATCCCGTGGTCCACGACAACGCCGTGGAGTTTCTCGACACGGTGCTGCCGCCCGAGGTGCGGGCGCTGATCGTGCCGTTGTTCGATCGGCAAGTGGCCGTGAAGGAGCGGATCGCGACCGCGAACAGGTTACTGGGCTCGACGCTGACCGATCGCGAGGAAGCGATCGAGGTGATGGCGATCAGCGAGGACCCCTGGCTGCGCTCGTGCGCCGCCTACGCGATGGGCGAGATGCGCCTGACGCGGTTCGCGGCGAAGCTGGATCAGTGGGCCGATGACGGCGATCCGCTGCTGAGAGCGACCGCGATCGATGCGAGAGAGAAGCTCCGCCACGCCGCCGCCGCCGACGCCGGCGTGGAAGCACTGTAGAGGCGGCGCTGTAGAGGCGGGTCTTTAGACCCGCCTGTTTGTGGCCGGACGTCGGCCGAGGCGTCCGGCTGCGTAACCACGCCGTGAGGCGGGAGGGATTCCTGCTAGACTCACTTTCGATTCTGAGGATTACGACGGCGAAGAAGGATCGGACGGAGCTGAGGTTACGCGCGGCCTCGCGGTCCACTTCTAGTTAGCCACTCCAAACGGACGAATGGGGAAATGACGGCGTATACTCAGAAGAGCCGAATCGGAGAGGGTTAGCCATGGACGACAAGATTCCGGGCGTACATTCGGATTCCGACATTCTCGGGGGGACGCCCGTTTTCGTGGGTACACGTGTGCCGGTCCGGGCGTTGCTCGACTATCTCGAACATGGCCGACCCCTCGCGGAATTCCTCGACGACTTTCCGACCGTTGAGAAGGCCTTGGCCATCGGTGTGCTCGAACACATGAAGCAGCTCGTGGCTCATGCGCCTGCTTCTCGATGAATGTGTCCCGAAGCGGCTCAAACGCGAGCTGGTCGGCCACGAAGTCAAAACGGTTCAAGACATGGGCTGGGCGGGCATCAAGAACGGGGCATTGCTCAAGCTCGCCGACACGCAATTCGACGCTCTCCTGACGGTCGATCAGGGCATCGAGTATCAGCACGATTTCTCGGGTCTCAAGATCAGCATTGTTGTCATGTTGGCCGCCAGCAACGACGTTGACGACCTGCGCCCGCTCCTGCCGGGCGTTGAAGAAGCGCTCGCAAGCTTGCGAACCGGAGAAATCATGCGCGTGGGTGGCTAACATTCAAATGGAGCCGACGCGCCCAGTGTCTCGTGCCACCATGTCGCCAGGGCGCGCGGCTCATTTGGCGCGTTAACCCGTCAAGGGTGGCGAACATCATGCCACTCCACCAAAACGATTCTCGAGGAGCTGGTCTCCCAGGCCACGCGCCTCGATGCGACTGCCTTGGAGGTGGAGTACGATAACAGCTTCGAGGAGGGGTCGGTGTCCCGCGGCGCAACCGGTCGGGGAATAGTCCGATTTCGCAGCTCTTCTCCGGAGGCGAGCTCGCTTAGCGAGCAGCGGCAGCGCGTGCGCGCTACGACAGGCGCACGAGGCCGTCTTGTCTTTTGGGCGTGCGCTTATCTGCTGGCAAGCTCTCCGAGATGCATGACGGATTGCGTGCGTCACCCGGTTCCTTTTCTCGCAGGCGCTTCACCGCTACAATCAGCTAGGATCGGCTCCACGGCGCCATGCCCCTATCCGCCGGAACTCGCCTCGGCCCGTACGAAATCCAGTCGCCGCTTGGGACAGGCGGCATGGGTGAGGTCTACAGAGCCCGCGACACGAGGCTGACTCGCGACGTCGCGATCAAAGTCTTACTGGCCGCGGTGGCGAACGACCCTGAACGTTTCGCGCGTTTCAGCCGCGAAGCGCAGGTGCTGGCGTCACTCAATCACCCACACATCGCCCAGATCTACGGCCTCGAAGACGTGGGCGACGTCCGCGCGCTCGTGATGGAGCTGGGAAGTAGAGGTCGGCAACGACCGTCACGGATTGGCAGGAGGTTCTGTCAGACGCTCGAATTCAGTGTGACGCTGCTCCGGGGCATGGCACCTTCATGAGTGACGAAAGGTCGGCCCGTTCCGGCTGCGCTTCCGTGTCGGGTTTTCTTTACGCCCTGAGCTCGGTGCCTATGTCCGAACGTCCCGGCCTTCACTGGCGATCGGGCTCACGACATCTATCCGGTTAGGTCCGGCTAACACCCGCTTGGAGCCGACGCGCCGGGCGCCTCGTGGGAGCGTGTCAGTGAGGCGCGCGGCTCAAGCGGAACGTTGGGCGGGCGAATCGCGAGGAACGTCCGATGAATCTGGAACTGAAAGACCGAGGCTGCATCGTTGTCGGCGGAAGCCGGGGGATTGGGCGCGCCATCGCGCTGGGCCTGGCCGCCGAAGGCGCTAACGTCGCGATCTGCGCTCGGACCGAGCCCGCGCTGCGAGAAACCAAGACGGCGCTCTTGGACAGGGGAGTCCGTGCCTACGCCCATGCGTGCGATGTCGCCGAACCGGCGGCTTTGGCCAGGTTCCTGGACAGCGCCAGGCAGGAGCTTGGCGGCGTTCACGTGCTCGTTCACAACGCCTCGGCACTCGCCGTCGGGCCCGACCTGACCGACTGGGAGGTGAGTCTGCAAGTGGACTTGATGGCCGCCGTGCGGGCGTGCGCGCAGGTCGTTCCGTGGATGGCAGAAGCGGGTGGTGGAAGCATTCTCTTCGTGTCATCGATATCAGGACTCGAGGTAGATCCGGTGCCCGACTACGGTTACACGGCGGCCAAGGCCGCACTCATCGCTCATGCGAAGAAGCTCGCGGTGATGCTTGCGCCGCAAGGTATCAGGGTTAACGCGATTGCGCCAGGCTCGACGGAGTTCCCCGGCGGGATCTGGGCCAACATGAAAGAGCAACAGCCTCAGCTCTACGAGAGTGTGCGTGCTTCAATCCCGTGGGGACGGCTCGCCACGCCCGAAGAGGTGGCGGACGTCGCTGTCTACCTTGTGTCTCGTCGAGCCAGTTGGGTTGTTGGTGAGTGCGTCTCGGTGGACGGCGGGCAGCATCGCGGGATTCGCTAGACCCGGGGGTCGGAGTGCTTACATTCTGCACGCTCGGATGCATCGCCATCTAAGGGGGTCACCATGCCGCGCCTACCGATCATCCTCGTCCCGCTCATCGTTGTTCACGCTGCGCTGTCCTATCCGGCGCTGACGCAACCGCAAGTTCAGAATCTTCCGATCATCGACGTGCATCTCCACGCCTTGGACGTCGAAGCACTGCGGAGACAAGGGGCCAACCCGATTACGCGCAATCCTGCTTCCGGTTCGGTCGAGGAGAATGTGCGGCGCACGCTTGCTGAAATGAAGAAGCATAACGTTGTGCTTGGAGTCGTGGGAGGAAGCGCGGAGGAAGTCGAGCGGTTCCTCGCTGCAGGGCCCGAACGCATCTGGGGTTCCGCGGCATTTGGCCGCCCTGAATTGAACCTTGACTCACTCCGTGCGCGGCATTCATCCGGGTCGCTCGCGGCGATTGGTGAGGTCCTGACGCAGTACGAGGGCTTGTCCCCGTCAGATTCAAGCTTCGCGCCTTATTGGGAGTTGGCCGAGAAACTGGACATCCCCGTGGCGGTTCATACCGGGCTGAGCTTCCCCGGCATTACTCAGATGGGTTATCCAAACTTCCGCGTTGCTCTTGGCAGCCCTATACACTTTGAGGGCATGCTCAATCGTCACCCGAAGCTTCGCGTGAACATGATGCATGCTGGGTTTCCGTTTCTCGCTGAAACCACTGGGATTCTCTACCTGTACCCGCAGGTGTACGCCGACATTGGCGGAATCAGCTGGGTCCTGCCGCGCGATGAGTTTTACGCATACTTGAGAAATCTGATCCGGGCCGGATTCGAAGACCGGATCATGTTTGGCTCCGACCAGATGTCGTGGCCAGAGACAATTGGTCTCGCCATCAGCGCAATCCAGTCAGCGGACTTTCTCACGCAACAGCAGAAGCGCAATATCCTCTACAACAATGCGGCGCGCTTCCTGAAGCTCTCACCTGCCCGAATCGCGCGACACCACCAGCAGTAGAATTCGAACGTGGCTGTGTACATCGGCGATGAAGCCTTGCGCCTCATTCGTGAGGCCATTGAGCTTCACATCGAGGATCTCCGGAAGAGCGGCCAACCAGTGCCACCGTCGTGATCGTCTTCGTGATCTTCGTGGTTTCTTGACCTCTCGGCCATCACGACGGCCCAATCGCCTCTGCCGCCGGTGAATCCGGCCACTTCGGCACCGGCCGCGCCACATACCCCGCGTGCGCGAGCCGGCCCTGGAACAGCGCCACCTGCGAGGCGGCAAACTGCAGCCGCACCACCACCCTGAGCACGATGTAGAGCTGGCCGATCGCGAAGGCAAGCAGGCTGCTGGCGCCGCCCGGCGCCGCCAGGAAGTAGACGCCGATGACCAGCAGGAAGAGCAGCGAGTTCAGCGCATACAGCCCGATCGTCGCCGGGTTGCGAACCACGAACCGCGCCCCCGCGCTGAACGCGCCGATCATGCTGCGGCGATCCTCGACCACGGCGCGGACCTTGGCATAGTCGAACACCAGGTTCACGAACAGCACGGGGATCGCGAAGGCGACGTACAACGCCATTCGATAGAAGAACGCGGTCCTCTCGACCGTCAGGTCTTCGATCAGCCATGGATAGACCCGGTCGAACAGCCAGCCGTGCAGATTGACGAAGAGCAGCCAGTACACCCCTGCCGCCATGACGCCGAGCCGCAGGAAACGGACCGCGTAGACGCCGCAGGCCGAGAAGAAGCCGCCGGCGCCGAGCGCGCGATCGCGCGCCAGGCGATCGAGTGCGCCGCCCACCAGAAACATCGACGCCGCCAGATGCGCGATCACAACCGAGGCGATCACCAGAGGCAGGCCGGTCGCATCCGCAACCCCGCTGACGTTCTTGAGCACCGCCGCAAAGCCGAGAATTGCCGGCACGAAGCTCTGGCCCACGCCCGAGGCCTGCGCCAGGAACTCGTTCCACCAGTCGTAGTTCACGCCCTCCGCCGCCGCTTGGGCCGCGAGGCTCGAGCCGAGGTGCGTGCCGATCTGGTCGTGCAGCATCACCGCGAGCGGCAGCGCCAGCAGCACCGTGGACAGCCACAGCCCCGCCACCAGCCATGGCGCCCGCT
>MELE01000105.1:7394-10076 GCA_001768615.1 Acidobacteria bacterium RIFCSPLOWO2_12_FULL_67_14b
GCAACCCGTCGATGAATGCGGCCAAGATGCTCATACGAAGAAGGCGTACGTCATCAGCAGGTCCTGCATCCAGACCATCCACCGCAACGACCACTTCGTGGCCGCGGCCTCGGTGGCCGGTTCGATCGCGCGGCTGTTGTTCGTGGAGTTGGTGTCGAGCAGCAGCACCCGCTCAGGGTCGATCGCCACCGAGACGGCCTTCACCGGCCGATCGAACGTGTACTGCTGCCATCGCACCAGGCCGTCCCAGCTTTCGCGCGCCTGCTCGCCGTTGCCGAACGTCACCAGCACGTCCACGGGAAACTGTCCGGCCTGGAGCCGCCGCACGACCACCGTCGTCCGGAACATGCCCTCGACCGTCTTCTCCTGGAACGCCGGCCCCGCGGGCGAATCCATCAGCCCGCGGCTCTTGATCGGCTCGCTCGTGAAGCGCTCGATGCCGTAGTCGAACAGGTTGGAGCTGCGATACACCTGATCGAAGAACCACGTGAAGTCCTGCTGCGTCACCTCGTTCAGCGTCGCGAAGAAATCCTCGGGATGCGGATGCCTGAACTTCCAGCGATCGAAGAAGGTGGCCATCACCTTCCGCATGGTGTCCCACCCGAGCCGGCGCTCGAGCGTATGCAGCATCAGCGCCGTCTTGTGGTACGAGAGGTTCTGGTGCGTGCCGGGCCACAGCCGGAACGTCGGCGTCGACAGCGTGTCGCGATCGCCGGCCCGCCGGTAGCTGTTCATCCAGTTGGTGTCGGTGGCGCGCTTGAGCGCGATGTCCGTGAACTGCCACGGCACGAAGCCGCCGAAGAACCGCTGCGCCAGGTAGTTGGGCTGGAACGCCTCCCACTGCACGCGCGAGTCGGCGAACTCGTTGAAGCCTTCGTCGAGCCACCCGCGCTCGGTTTCGTTGTTGGCGACGATGCCGTACCAGAACTGGTGGCCGGCTTCGTGAACGACCACCGCCTCGGGATCGTTGCTCTGCCGCGGCGCCCACCATCGGCTTCCGCCCGTGAACAGCGTCGGATACTCCATGCCGCCCGAATCGCTCTGGAACGCCGGATCGACGATCGTGATGTGGCCGTACGGGTAGGGGCCGAACCACTCGCCGTAATAGCGCAGCGCCGCCGCCGTGGCCGCGAAGTGGCGATCCGCCTGGCCCGCGTGCTCCGGCTGCAGCAGCAGCCGCATGTCCACGGCCGGCAGGCCCTCGTGTTCGAAGCGCTGCTGGTGTTCCACGAAATCGGGGCTCGTGGTCCACGCGAAGTCGTGCACGTCGGCCTGTACGTATCGATGCGTCGTCCGGCCCGGGCCCGCGTCGCTGCGCGATTGCTCCACGCCGGTGGCGCCCACCGTCCATCCCGACGGCACGGTCATGCGCACGTCGTAGCGGCCGAAGTCGGAATAGAACTCCGAGTTGGCAAAGAACTGGTGCGCCGTCCAGCCGCCGGTCTCGAACACGCCGAGCTTGGGGAACCACTGCGACACGAAGAAGTAGTCGCCGATGGCGCCGGTGCGATCGAAGTTCTTCGGGAAGCGGCCGGTCCACGTCACGCGCAGGCGCAGCGTTTGTCCCGGCTCGATCGGCACGGGCAGCTCCGCCGCGGTCAGCGAGCGATCGTCGAGGTTCTGATCGTCGGGCGAGATGTAGCGAAGTGCCGGCTTCAGGTCGGCCGCCGGCGTCCCATCCTCGGCCAGGACCTGCAGGGTGTCGATCTCGCTGTAGCCGAAGTCGCCCGCGGGGGTGTCGGCGAACGGGTCATCGCCGGCCAGTTGGCGCTGCTTCACCCACGAGGACTCCGAGTTGCGGAAGGCGTTCCAATAGAGATGCAGCCGGATGGAATAGGCGGCCATCGCGCCCGTATTCGTCCAGGTGATGGTCTCGCCGCCCGTCAGCGTGCGGGTCCCCGGGTCGAGGGTGACATCGATGTCGTAGTTGGCGGTCCGGGGGGAAAGAGGGGTTTGGACCGCGGGCCGTTCCCCCCCGGCGAGGACCAGGATGGCGACGGTTCCGGCCAGGACCTGTCCGCCGAGTCGTTTGCTGACTGCCACCAGCGCCCATCGTAACCCGTTTCATTCCGGTATAATCTACAGTTCCTATGGCGATACGAGTGTTGCTCTACGGGCTCGGCCCGATTGGTGCCGCGGTGGCGCGGCAGGTGGCGTCACGCAAGGGATTTCAGATCGTCGGCGCCGTCGACATCGACCACATGAAGGTCGGCCTCGACCTCGGTGAGGTGATCGGCTACGGCAAGAAGCTCCGCGTGCGCGTGACCAACGACCCCGTGAGCGCGATCAAGGCCGGCAAGCCCGACGTCGCCGTGCTCTGCACCAGTTCGTCGCTCAAGAAGGTGATGCCGCAGATCGAGGCCGTGCTCTCGAAGAAGGTCGCGATCGTCTCGACCACCGAGGAGCTGTCGTACCCGGTCGGCAAGAACCGCGCGTTGGCCAAGAAGATCGATGCCCTCGCCAAAAAGGCCAAGGTGGCCGTCCTCGGCACCGGCGTCAACCCCGGCTTCGCGATGGACGCGCTGCCGATCACGCTCACCGGCATCTGCGAGCGCATCGACACCATTCGCGTCGACCGCATCCAGGACGCGCGCACGCGGCGCCTGCCGTTCCAGCAGAAGATCGGCGCCGGACTCACCAACGAGCAGTTCGCGCAGAAGGTGAAGGACGGCAGCGTCCGTC
>MELE01000106.1:0-5348 GCA_001768615.1 Acidobacteria bacterium RIFCSPLOWO2_12_FULL_67_14b
CCTGGAGAAGGTGGCGCGATGAGAATCGCCGTCGGCGCCGCCTTGCTGATCGCGCTTTCGGGCCCGGCACACGCGCAGGAGCCGGCCAAGCCCTTCGAGCCGCGCAGCGGGCAACCAGGCAAGGACGTCGTCTGGGTACCCACCTCGCCGGACCTGGTCGACCTGATGCTCAGGGTGGCCAAGGTGACGAAGGACGACTTGGTGATGGATCTGGGCTCCGGCGACGGGCGCAACATCATCGCCGCCGCGAAGCTCGGCGCCACCGGCGTCGGCGTCGAGTTCAATCCGGACATGGTCGCGTTGTCGCGGAGGTTCGCGACCGAAGCCGGCGTCGCCGACAAGGCGACGTTTGTCGAAGGCGACATGTACGAGGCCGACATCTCGAAGGCCACGGTGCTGGCGCTGTTCCTGCTGCCCGTGAACATGAACCGGCTCGCGCCGAAGTTCCTCGAGCTGGCGCCGGGCTCGCGCATCGTCGCCAACACGTTCGGCATCGACGGGTGGGACCCCGACTATCGCGAGAACCTCCAGCCCGGGGGGGACTGCGAGAGCTGGTGCGAGGCCCTGCTGTGGATCGTGCCGGCGAAGGCCTTCGGCACGTGGGAATGGCCGGGCGGTTCGCTCGTGCTCGAGCAGTCCTACCAGGTGCTGTCGGGGAGCCTGACCCGCGCGGGCGCGACCGAACGGATTGTGCAAGGAAGGTTGATGGGGGCCGAAGTCTCGTTCATTGCCGGCGGCATGACCTACGCCGGCACGGTGAAGGGCAACGTGATCGAGGGCACGGTCACGACGCCGTCGGGCCAGATCCCGTGGCGCGCCGTTCGCGCGGCTCAGTAAACAGAAACCACGAAGATCACGAAGAAAACCACGAAGTGCACGAAGGAAGTTCTTTTAAAGAAAGGTAGGGCGGGCTCACGCTGATTGAGTGGCCGGGACTAAGGCCGCCTGATCGATCATTCCCACCAGTTCAGACATTTCCCACACGCGATCCGCGATTCCAGCTTGCATGGCAGGCGTCACGCGCAACGTCTTATGAACCTTGAGGAAATTGTAGAACACCGTGTAGAGCGCCACCATGTGAACGTGGTTCTCAAACTTCTTCGAGAAGCCATTCGTGAGCCGCGTGAAGCGGCGCATGTGCATCCGCATCGTAAGGTTCTGTCGCTCCACGTACGACGTGGAAATGTGCTTCGGGTCTGGGTCGCCCGTGATGGTCTTCGACTCGCAGCCGATGCAGACGGCCGGGCTGTATCGCTTCTCGCCTTCCGGGTCGTTTCCATAGAGCTTCGTCAGCGTGGCGTAATCAATGTCCGCCCCGAAGGCATCCTCGACCGCCGCGAGATAGGGCTTGTGGCCGTCCGTAGTGAGCTGTACGCGATTGCGAAGGCGAGTGGCGACGTCCTGCATGAACGTGTAGGCCGCGCCCGCGTCACGTGAGCCAACAAGCCAGGACACGATGAGTTTTGAGTCGGCATCAATGGCCGTCCACGTCCACGCATCGCCCGCGTCCGGGTGCTTCTCGGCAATCTTCGCCGTGACGTTCTTTTTCTTCGCGTAGCAGAACGACCAAATCTCATCGCACTGAACGCGCTGCGACGTGACGCCACGGACCATCTCATTGTGAAACTCGGCGCACACGCGGCCAGCGTCAACGAGCAACTTGGAAACGGTATTGATTGAGACGTCGGCCAACCGTGACACCGAACGCATCGAATTCCCCACGCAGAGCATCGAGAGGATCTGGGCGCGTTTTGCGGCCGGCAATCTGTTCATGAACCGAGCATAATGAAGTTTATGCTTATCGTCAAGAATAATTTTCATGTACCATTTTTGATTAGTCCTGATACCATCCGCAATTGGGGGCTGCGGTGGCTGAAAAGAAGGTCAAGGTCACAGTGCCGGGTCTTGGCGTCATTGAGGGCTACGAAGTGGAAGTTACAGAAACGGCCGAACGGTGGAGCGAATTAACCTTATCTGATGGCACCGTACTTCGGATCAAGCCGGTTGTTCTCAGCGTTATCCGCCTCGAAAACACCTTCGACAACGACGGAAATCCGATTTACCAAGTCAAGACGAACCAAGTCATGAGCACCAATGTGCCCGAGAATCTGAAAAAGGATGCGACTGGTCCGTCGAAGAAGTCGCACTGAGAGGGTTACTGGCTTGATGGCTGCGATCACTTCTTCAACTCGTCGAACTCCGTCCATAGCGGTTGTCCGATCTACGTACGAGAGCTTTTTCGGAACCGAGGGGATGGAAATTGTTACCTCGGTTGGATCGGATGACATCGGCATCATCGTCACCGATGGGGTGAATGTCGCAATTGTGACAGATTCGGCAGTAGATAGTTGGCTGCGGTTTCGGGGCCTTGTAGCGCAATGGAAGGCACATTGCGGTGCGATGTCCTCAGTCAGTGAATCCGTTCTGTTCCCGGCGTATCAAAACATCATCGGAATGGGCGAGACGGCCGTCCCATTTCTCCTTCGGCAGCTTGCTGATGAAGGCGATGACCCGGACCAGTGGTTCTGGGCACTAAAAGCCATCACAGGCGCCGATCCGGTAAACGAGGACGATCTCGGAAACAACTTACTTATGGCACGCTCGTGGTTTGAGTGGGGCATCAGCATGGGGTATGCCTGGTAGCTGGAAGCCTAGCGAATTCCCACGGCTAACGGACCAAAACAGTCAGGTCACAAGCCCGACAACGTCTCGGTACAACTGTATAGCGTGGGCGGCTGAAGAAGACCATCGAAACTGGTGGCCAGATTCGATGGTTACTCGGCATTGGCCCCGCAACACACCTCGTGAGGAAACCGTTAACGCCTTCGTGCAGGCTTATGGGACTCTTGGATACCGGCTCACTCTAAACGGGGCACCAGAGGCCGGAATTCAGAAACTCGCCTTGTATGGCAAGGGCCGCTTAGGGGCCGAGACACCCACACATGCGGCGCTGCAACTCGAAGGCGGTCGCTGGACAAGCAAGCTCGGAACACTCGAAGACATTGAACACGACACTGCCCAAGACGTTGAAGGGCCTTTATACGGAAATGTGATCTGTTACTTCGCTCGCCCTCGGCCCTTGCCGCCACTCTTTTGAGCCTTCCACCGCGTATTGGCTGCGGCAGAGGCGATGAGCTTCCTTTTCTTCGCAGACAGATTCCTGGCTCTCGCTATTCCGCCAAGTCGGCCCAGCTCGGCGGCCGCAGAGTTAACGCTCTCACTCTGGTGTTCGGACTCCTCGATCTCCCCAGTGGCAATCCGCATCACATGAACCACATTTGACGCGACATCGGCTGGACGCTTGTGGCCCTTGGGTGTTCGTGGCATGCTTAGCGCTAAGGATACCATGCTATCAGTCCAAGACGATGATGACAATGAAGCCCTACGTTCGTTGGCAGGGCTTCCGAATCGCGCAGCTTGGACTGTGTATCGCCTTGTTCCTTACCTTTGCGGTAGCGACGCTCGGGTTCTCGATTAACCTCTTGGTTCAGCCGCACTACCCAATCGTAAACTGCCTCGCTCGAACGAGCTTCCTGTTCTCGTTGGTGGGAGGTCTTCTTTCAGGGTCCTTTGGTGGCATCGCTTGTCTGACGCGTCTTGCCGACTTCCGTAAGACAGCCAAGGTAGTCAGGAACCGCTCCGACGCCAGCAAGGCAGATACCGTCGCACGATGGCGGGAGGACTATAAACGTCTCGGAGCATGGACTCGGCGGCTCCTCACGTGGCAACTTGTGGCCTTCGCTCTCCAAGTGATCGGATTGGCGATGGCCCTCGGGATCACTTACTGGCATCGCCTTGCCCCGACGGTATAGCCTCTCCAGAAGGAAAGTGTAAACGGTACAACATTGGGTGCCTGGCTAGTCGCGATCGGCAGTATGGCGCTTTTGTGCGTTTGGGTGGTCCTCATGGAGAGATGGAAGGCGCATCTAGACAAGAGCCCCAGTGGTGACGCTCGGGAGTTCGAGAATTGGCTGTTGCGGAATTGGCCCGTCTTATCAATGGCAGTTGGCGCAGTACTTATCGTTTGGGGTCTAACAGGGTGGACTCCTGTCGGCCCACGGTCTATCGGAGGTCTTCGAGATGTTGATCGACAGGCCATCACATGGGGAGCTGCTTTCATCGCAATTGGTGTCGTTCGCCAGATCCAAAGACGTGCCGACTAGCGGCCATTCAAACTGAGACACTACCTAAAGAAAACACTTCGTGATCTTCGTGGTGATCTTCGTGATCTTCGTGGTCTCCTATAGTGCAAGCTTCTCCATCGCCACCGTGTACGCCCGCCGGCCGGCTTGCGGGTCGTAGACGATCACGGGCATCAGCTGGCCGCGAATGCGATCGGGGTTCGATCGCGCGTAGGCCATGAGCGTGGCCGCCAGCAGCTGCTTGTCCCCCTCTTCCAGCCCGGCGCGGGGGGCGCCCGACAGCAGATCGTTCAACGTGACGTCCCAGTACTCACCCCACAGCAACGCATCCACGACCGTGCCCTTGACGACGTTGTGGGAGAAGTTGAAGAAGAGCGACAACGGTGAGTAGCCGGCCTCGGACGGCCTGAGGCCGGCGAAGGCCTCGAGCAGCTCGGCCTTGTGCCGCGTGAACAACTCCAGGAACAGCGCGCGATCGCCTTCGCACGCCGCCAGCGACGCCGGCGGCGCGCCGATGAACGCGCGGGCATCGGGCGTGAGCCCGTTGAGCAGCGCTTCGACGCAGGCCGGATCCTTGGTCCTCGAGTACTGCCGGATGACCGCCGCGAGGGCAAAGCTCAGCCACGGGTAGTCGGCGACGTTGTCGTCACGCAGGGCCAGGGTGTCGCGGCCGCACTGCGCCTCGAAGCCGAAGCGCAAGTGGCAGCCCATGCTCGACGCGTGGCCCAGACCGATCGACGCCTGGTAATCCTCCCGGAGCGTGCGCACCTTCGCGAGCAGCTTGCCGTAGCCCCACTCGTTCAACTCGTAATGCGACGTGCCGATCAGCATCAGCGTTTCCGCATCGTCGGCAAACCGCTGGCCGCTGCCGTTGGGCCCCTGGAGCTCCGCCAGCAGCGCATTCAGGCGATCGAGGTTGGCGTCGGCGTCGCCATCGTCCCAGATCCGCATCGTGAGGAGGGCGAGCACGTGCATGAAATAGTAGTCGAGCAGAATGGCGGCCTCGATCGTGCCCGCTTCGTCGGTGCCGCGCTGCGCGGCGATGAAGTGGAGGACGTCGACGGGAATCGTGTCGGGGTTGACCTGCTGCGACACGCCGTCCCAGTCGTGGAGGATATGGAACCCCTCGGCCCGCGTGCGGCAGTCGAAGGTCCGGATCACCCGGTCCAGGAAGATCTGGTGCGCGCCGGCCTTGAACGTGTTGGC
>MELE01000106.1:5359-21022 GCA_001768615.1 Acidobacteria bacterium RIFCSPLOWO2_12_FULL_67_14b
CGCGCAGCCTGAGCAGGCCGGTGCCGAGGTCCTGGCCGCGGGCGAGCTCGGCGACGATCTCCTGACGGGCCGTGCCCTGCAGTGCGGCGCCGACGAGCGTGCAGGCATGGTCAAAGGTGATTTCCACGGCGGAGTCATTGATTCTAAGATACGCGCATGAAACAGACCACTTTCCTTTTGGCCCTCCTGGTGGCGGCGTGGACGATTGGCGGGCAGGCGCAGGGCCGCTTCTCGGTGGTCGAAGCCGGCATTCCGGCCATGCAGGCGGCGATGGCGAAGGGCCAGCTCACCTCGCGGCAACTGGTCGAGCAGTACCTGATTCGCATTGCCACGTACGAGGATCGCCTCAACGCGGCGCTCGCTGTGAATGCCAACGCGCTGCAGGAAGCCGACGCGCTCGATCGCGAGCGGGCGCTGGGAAAAATCCGCGGACCGCTGCACGGCATCCCCGTGGCGCTCAAAGACAACATTCACACCACCAACATGCCGACCACCGGCGGCGCGCTGGCGTTTGCCGGCTACATCCCGCCCTACGAAGCGACGCTGACGCGAAACCTGAAGGCGTCGGGCGCGATCATCCTCGCGAAGACCGGGCTGACGGAGCTGGCCAACTGGGTCGCCGGGAATCCCAACGCGATGCCGGGCAACTACAACGCGGTGGGCGGGTTCGCGTTCAATCCGTACGATCCGCGGCCCGATCCGCGCCCGGAGCCGGGTGACGGGCGGCCGGCGCTGCAAACGGGCGGATCGAGCTCGGGCATCGGCACCGCGGCGAGCCTGTGGGCCGGCAGCGTCGGCTCCGACACCGGCGGGTCGGTCATCAGCCCGTCGAACGCGAACATGCTGGTGGGCATCCGGCCGACCATCGGTCGCATCAGCCGCTACGGCGTGATTCCGATCACGGCCGATCACGACACCGCGGGTCCGATGACGCGGACGGTCGCCGACGCGGCGATCATGCTGGGCGCCATGGAAGGGGCCGCGCCGGATCCGAACGATGCGGCGACGCGGACGTGCACGCCGCCGCCCGGACGCGACTACACGAAGTTCCTGAACGCCGGCGGCCTCAAGGGCGCGCGCATCGGCGTGCCGCGCGCGTTCTACATCGATCGCGTGACGCTGCCCGGAGAAACCACGCCGCGCCCTTCGACAAGCTCAGGGCGCCCCGAGCCTGTCGAGGGGCGCGGCGGCATCAACCCCGAGCAGGCGAAAGTCGTGGCGGAGGCGATCGCCGTGCTCGAGGCGCAGGGCGCCGTCGTGGTCGACCCGGCCGACCTGCCGAGCTTTGTGGCCAAGGACCCCAACGACAGCTTCCCGCTGTGGGATTTCTGTTCGGGGGCCGAGCACGCCAAAGGCAAGGATGCCGGCTGCTCGATCAACTTCAAGTACGGCATGAAACGCGACTTCAACGCGTGGCTGGCGACGCTGGGGCCGACGGCGCCATTCAAGACGCTCACCGAGATGCGGCAGTGGAACCTCGCGCACGCGAAGGCCGGCGCCATCAAGTACCAGCAGTCGCGGCTCGACATCTCGGACGAGATGGACCTGGTCGCCGACAAGGCGCGGCTCGATGCCGACAACGCCAAGGACTGGCGGCTCAGCCGCGACCAGGGCATCGACGCCGTGCTCAAGGCGCACAAGCTCGACGCCTTCATCACGCCGGGCGGTTCGGGCGCAGGCGTGGCATCGCGCGCGGGCTATCCGATCGTCGCCGTGCCGTTCGGCATGGTGCCGAATGCCCCGACGCAGCCGTTCCCGGCGGGATTCAACGCGAAGCCGGCGCCGTACGGGATCGGGTTTGTGGGCGCGCAGTGCAGCGAGCCGAAGCTGATCGAGCTGGCGTACGCGTTCGAGCAGGCGACGAAGCGGCGCGTCCCCCCCGCCTCCGCCCCGTAGCTTTCAGCTTTCAGCTTTCAGCAAGGACGAGCAGCTCGTCGACCTCGCGCTGCAGATCCCTGGTTAGCGGCGACCAATAGCGTCTGACGAGCGCATGGGCGACGGCCTCGTAGTACCACAGCGTGCCGTCGCGCCTGCCCTGGAAGCGCTCCCATACGGCGTCGCCGTGTTCTCGAAGATCGCGCGTGATGGCGCGCACGTTGTGCAGCTTGTCGGCGGCCGAGACGAGGCACACCGACGGGGTCGCGCTCTCGACGTGAGCGAGGTAGTTTTCCTTCCGCTCGCGCCATGGCAGCTTGTCCTCGGGATCCTCGACGAGGCTGTCGCTGCAGCCGAGCACGATGTCACCCACGGCATCGCCGAACCGCGCGCGGATCTCGGCCAGGCGCGCTTCCCCGCCGCCGTCTTCGGCGGCGTCGTGCAGCAACGCGCCGATCGCTTCGTCTTCGTCGGCGCCGTACTCCATCGCGATCGCGGCGACGCCCAGGATGTGGGCGATGTAGGGGATGCCCGTGCCCTTGCGCGTCTGGCCCTGGTGCACTTGGTGGGCGTAGGCCAGGGCTGACTCGAAGCGCTGGGTTGTCACGAGCGCCATGCTACCGGAGCAGGATGTCCTGGACGCGCGCCACTGAGTACGCAAACGCCGGGCCGGCGCCGGCGAGCACGTCGGCATTCTTCAGCGGGCCGAAGTTCAATCCCGTCAGCTGCGTGATCCGCGCAACCGGGACCTGCAGGCCCTTGAACTGGCCCCACACGAATGACGGGCCGCCCGTGTCGGGCAGGAACTCGGCCTGACTGTCGAGGTACGCCACCGCGGCCAGTTGCTTGGTCTTCGGACGGACAAACGCCACGACCTTCCACAACTGAACGGGGATCTTCACGTCGTGAATCACCGGGTCCGACTTCTTCAGCACCGGCCCGGTGAAGACCGACACCTTCTGATCCGCCTTGTCGGCGTTCTGCAGCACGTGGTCCTCGAGGCTCAGCCAGATCGCGCCGTTGTGCCCCTGCATCTGCGGCACGGCGTTGGTCACGTGGAAGGTGTCCTTCTCGGCGACCACGGCCATCGCCTTGGGACCCCACACCGGGTCCTCGCGGCGCGTCATGTGGCCGCGGCTGAAAAAGCCGTCCTGGTCGCGGCCGTAACATTCTTCGAGGATCTGCAGCTCCAGCTTGACCCGCGGATCGCGGCGCCACTGGTTCGATCGGGGACTCTTCTTGCGCTGCTTGCCGTCGATGTTGCAGGCGCTGTAGACGCACATGCGCCGGCTCTTCGAGATCATCACCGAGAAGTTCGTGTAGTGCAGGTGTGTGCCGCCGCCGGCGACCTTCGCGGCGTCGGGCTTCTTCGCGGCGGCGAGCGCCGGCAACGGCACGCGGGCCGTCGGCATCAGGAAATCGGGGTCGTAGCCCTCGCGATCGTCGTAATGCTCGATCGGCAGCACGGACTTGACGACGCCGGCGATGGTGGCGGCGGGGTCGACCGAGAACCGCGTGACGGTGGGGCGGCGCGGATCGGGACGGCTCATTCATCCTCCTTCAACGGCAGGTCGGGCATGCGCGCCGCGCCCTCGTCCGACACGTCCCAGTCGTCCAGCGACTGGATGGCGCTGCGCAGCGGCCCTTCGTCCTCGACTTCGACTTCGAGGCTCACCGTGCCCGGAATCTCCTTGAGGACGCGGACCTTCTTGAGATCGTCGATGGTCTTCTGCAGCACCTGGCGCTGCTCGACCGTCGGGTCCTTGACATCGTTGAACACGACGACCACGCGCTTGCTGCGCGAGGCTCTTGGCCGGGCCTTCGACGGGTGTGCGGTGGGCTTCTTCGATACGGGCGTCACACAGCCATCCTAACGAAGAAGCCCGAAGCCTTCATAGTTGGCGCCGAAGCCGGCCTTGGTGGCGAGCGAGCGCGCCAGCGTGAGAATCTGCTCGGCCCGCGCCTTGTTCCGTGCCGCGTTCAGCAGCGCCGCGTCCTGCGCCAGGGCGCGGGCGAGGAGTGCCGTGACGGCGGGCGCGGCCATCGAGGTGCCGCCCATCACGCCGATCGCGCCGCTTCTGCCGCGCGGCAGCGTCGAGACGATGCCGACGCCCGGGGCCGCGCAGTCGATCTGCGATCCGAAGTTCGAGAACCGCGCGAAGCCCAGCTTCTTGTTCTTCTTCGCCTTCGGCGTCGACAAGACATCGGTGTCGAGCGCGCCCTTGGGCCACGACGCGCGCACGGCCACGGCCGATACGGCCAGCACGATGGACGTGCGTGCCGGCGCCCCCACCGGCCCGCCGTTGTTCCCCGCCGCGGCAATGCACACGACGCCGCGCGCCAGCGCGCGCTGGATCTCGCGGTTCACTTCGGGCTGGTCATCCTCCAGCACCAGGCTCAGGTTGATGAGATCGGCGCCGTCATCGACCGCCTGGCGAATGGCCGCGGCCACGGCAAAGCTGCCGGCGCTGATGCTGCCCTTCGCGTAGACGCGGTAGGAGAGGAGCCTGGCCGCCGGCGCCAGCCCGCCCGGCGTTCGTGGGTCGGCGGTCGCGCCGATGATGCCGGCGACGTGAGTGCCATGCCCGATCCCGTTGTCGAAAAACGCCGCGTCCGGCTCGTCGTCCACGAGATTGGCCCCGCCCGCCAGCTTCAGGCTCGGGTGGGGACCCACGCCGCCGTCGATCACCGCGACGGTCACACCCTGACCGGCGGTCGCGGCGCCGGGCGGGTAGAACGCGCGCAGGCCATCGGGGACCTCCGGATCGAGCCGCACGCACTCGAGCGTATAGGTACCTTGCTGCTTCGCCGGCACGTGTGTCGCCCACCAGAACCCCGCGTGCGGCATGGCATGAATGCGCGCGACCTTCGTGCCGTGCGGCAGCGGAAACTTCGCCGACCCGCGCTTGTCGGTCTTGCTCTCGGCGCCGGTGGGCGGCTTGGTCTTGAGGTCGGTCAGCAGCGCCACCGGCACCCCCCTGACCGGCTTGCCCTTGCCGTCGCGGACCTGGACGACGACGGTCTTGCGGCCCTGCGCGCTGGCCATCGTCGGCTGCGGGATCGGCGTGAGGTGAATCGCGGCGAACGCCATCCGCGCCCGCCCCTCGGCGACGAACTGGATACCGGGGTTGTCGTGAATGATGTTCAGGCGCTCCTCGTCCGACATGGTGACGAGAATCGCCTCGCCTTTGCCGATCGTGTTCACCACCTGCGCCTTCCGGATGCGCGCCGCCCCGGTCATCACGGTCAGGCCGGCGCCCGCCATCGTGGCGCCGCCGAGGGCGGCCGGCTCGGTGAGCCACGACTCGATGTCATCGCTGTCGTCGGACATGAAGACGTATTTTTGCAGGTACCGCATCGTTCGTTCTCCCAATCGTCCGGAGCCTACCGCCTGATGGCGAAATGCACAATCCGCTCGCGAGATGTCTCGTGCAACCGTCCGGCCCGGCCTGGTATGCACACAGAAGGAGTGCGTACCGTGCGTACAGTGCCTAGAGAGGGTGCGTACAGTGCTCTTTGGTGCCAGGTGCCGTCGTGCCAGCGGGCACCCTCGGTACCAAGCACTGTACGCACCCTTGGAACAGTGCGCACTGTACGCACATTGATCTTAGTTATGGATTGATCTTCAGTGCCAATGTCCTGTTGTTGTTGGTCTCGACGGTTTCGGCAACCGTGCCGGGAGCATCGGCCTTCGCAATCAGGTAGTAACTGCCGGTCGCGACGGTTGTGGGGATGACGAGCGAGCTCTGACCGCTCTCCGACGCGCCCGCGAGCAGCGTGCCCACCGCGCGGCTCCCCAGCAACAGGTCCGCGGCATCGAGCGCGGCGTTCGCCGACAGGTAGAAGCTGGTTGTGGAGGGATCGGCGCTGCCGCCGCCCTGGTTACGCGTGGTGTCGGAGACGACGATGGTGGCGCCGCGCACGGCGGTGGCCGGTCCGGTAAGGGCAGAGACGAGCAGGTCGGGGCCGATGCGGACGACCGCGCTGGCCTTCACATTGTTGTTCTCCAGCACTTCGACCACGGCGTTGGCATGGTCCGCCTTGGCCAGCATGTAGTAGTTGCCCACCGCCGTCGAGGCCGGCACCACGAGCGACGCCGATCCCGTGTCGGTGACGCCCGCCGCGAGTGCGGGCACCGCTCGGGTCCCGAGCAGCACATCTGACCCATCCAATGCGGCATTCACCGAGAGGTAGAAGGACGTCTGGGTCGCTCCGGCTCCGTCGCCCCCCTTGTTCCTGGTCGCATCCGTCACCAGCAGCGCGGCGCCGGCCGCGCCGAGTCCGGGCGCGGTGACTGTGGTCACCGTGAGGTCGGGACCGACCCTCACGGCCCCGCTCGCCCTCACGTTGTTGTTCTCGTTGGTCTCTGCGACCTCGCCCGGCCCATCCGCTTTCGCGAGAATATAGAAGCTGCCCGTCGCGGTGGCCGGCGGAATGGTCAGCGGCATGGTGGTGGCGTCGAGGGCGCCGGCTTCGAGGAACGGCACCGGGCGCGACCCGAGCAGTGTGTCGGACGCATCGAGGGCCGTGTTCGCCGACAGGTAGAAGACCGTCGTCGACTCCGACGAATCGCCGCCGCCGTTGTTCTTCGTGGTCTCGGCCACGCTGATCGCATCGCCTGCCGCCACGTCCGCCGGCGCCGTGACCACGCTCACGATAAGGTCCGCGCCAATGCGCAGGACGCCGCTGGCTTTGACGTTGTTGGTCTCCAGCGATTCGGCGACGGTCGCGGCGCCGTCCGCCTTGGCCAGGACGTAGTACGACCCGACGCCGGTCGACGCGGGGATCGTGAGCGGCGTGGCTGCCGCTTCGGTGGCGCCCGCGACCAGCGGCGAGACCGTCCGGCTGCCGATCGGCAGGTCGCCGGCATTCCACGTGCTGTTCGTGGAGAGATAGAACGCCGTCACCGATGCGGCCGCCGCGCCGGCGCCCTGGTTCTTCGTGGTGTCGGCGACCAGCACCACGTCGCCAGCCGCGGCCGTGGCCGGCGCCGACAGCGCGGAGACGAGCAGATCCGGACCAACGCGCATCGCCGCGCTCGCGCGCGCGTTGTTGGTCTCGTAGGTTTCGCTCACGGCGTCGGCCCAATCGGCCTTGGCCAGGATGTAGTAAGTGCCGCCGGCCGTCGTCTCGGGAATGTCGATGGGGGTGGTCGCCTGCTCCACCGCGGCGGGCGCAAGGGCGGAGACCGCCCTGCTGCCAAGGAAAAGGTCCGCGGCATCCCACTGGTTGTCCGTCGAGAGGAAGAAACCCGTGTCGGAAGGCGGCGCGCCGGCGGTCCCCTGGTTCTTCGTGGTGTCGGTGACGTTCACCGTGCTTCCGGCCGCGGCGGCAATGGGCGCCAGGAGCGCGCTCACCACCAGGTCCGGCGGCAGGTCGTCGCTCGCAATCGTGACAAGGGCGCTCGAAGGTGAACCCGGCGTGTAGGCGCCGTCGGGCGCGACGGTCACGACCACGGTCTCCAGCGACTCGATCAGCGCGTCGTCTACCGGATCGATCGGGATGGTGATTTCGAACGCGCCTTCCGGGATCACGACGCTTCCCGGCAGGGCGGCGTAGTCGTTGCCGGCCTCGGCGGTACCGCTGACGGTGTAATTGACCGTGAGGGCTGACGTGCTGTCGCCGCTGCGCGTCACGCGGACGGCCCCGCCGGTCGGCCCGGCCTCGGTCGCCGTGCCATCGCTGGCCGTCACGCGCACGACGGGCGACGATCCGCCCGGAGGCGGCGAGTCGACGACCAGGGCGAAGGGCTGCGGCCCGTTCGGGACGTTGAAGCCAGACACCGTGACGGTCCACGTGCCCGGGGCCGCCGAGAAGACGTAGACGTTCTCGACGTTGTTCACGCGGTCCGGCGCGCCGCCGGCCACCGACCAGCCGCCGAGAAACGCGTTCCCGGAATGGACCGTTCCATCGGGCGCGGTCACCGTCAGGTCGAGGTCGTTCACCAGGTTTGTCGCCGCGGTCGGCGTCGACGGATAGTCGGTCCAGACCAGCGTGACCTTGAACGGCAGGCCCGGCGCGGCGACCGCGAACGTGAACGTGGCGGTGGTCCCCGTCGCCAGCGGCGAGGTCTCGTCGTCGAACTGATGGCTGCCGTCGGTGGCGCTGGCCAGATCGACGCGGCCCCATCCTTCGTGAAAGTTCGGGATCGGGTGCGCGTTGTCGAAGATGCCGTCGTTGTTTTCGTCGAGCAGATCGACGGCGGAGTTGATCAGCGTGGCCTTCACCAGCGCGGCGCTCGCCTGATGGCCGTGCGTCTTCTCATAGAAGTCGCGCACCACCGCCGCTCCGCCGGCCACCAGCGGCGCCGCCATCGAGGTGCCGCCCATGTACTTATGGGACGGGTCGGCCGGAGAGCCCCAGCCGTCGTATTGATACAAGCCGTTCTGCGGATTCGGCGACGCGTCGTACTGCTGCTGGAAGCGGTCCGAGTATCCCGAGAGCGTCCACGTGCCCGGCGCCACCACGTCGGGCTTGATGCGGCCGTCGACGGTCGGGCCACGGCTGCTGAACGCCGCCATCTGCTCGGCGTTGCCCGCGCTCGGATCCGTCAGCAGCGGATTGGCCGGGTAGCGGTCTGGCCATGCGGCGCCGTAGGTGAAGATGTCGTTCTGCCCGCCCTGCGAGGCGCAGGAGGTGTAGCCCAGGCTGGTGTCGCAGTCCCAATGCGACTGCCGATCGTTTTCGCTGGCGCCGACCGTGATCACGTTCTTCGCCGTCGCCGGCGAATTGAGGGACAGCTCGTCGACGAGGCCGTCGGCATCGAGATCGACGCCGGAGTTGCCGGCTGAAAACGTGATGGCCATGTCGCGATGCGCCCACACGAACGCGTCGGCATTCTCGCTGTCGCTCGTGTACTCACCGGCCACCTCGCTGCCCCACGAATCGGAATGGACCCGCGCGCCCGCGTCGTAGCCCTGCTGAAACAAGTCGCCGATGTCCGCCGGCACGCCGACCAGGTAATAGGCGTCGGGCAATCCGTAGATGAGGCTGCAGAGCAACGAGGGAATCGCGAAGTTCTCGATCGACTGGAACACCAGGCCCGCCGCCGGGGCGGTGCCACGGCCCATGCCCGACGCGTTGCCCGCGCCAAGCGCCGCCGTGGCGACATGCGTGCCGTGACCCGAGTCCACGTCGGCGGCGCCGTCGTTGACGATGGTCTCGAAGCAGAAGTCCGGAACGCCCGGCCAGTTGAAAATCGACAACACGCGCGAGGCGGGCACGTCCGCATGCGCGCCGGTGGCCGTGCCGTCGCCGATGCCGGTGTCGGCAATGGCGATGGTCTGCGACGATCCGTCGAAGCCGCCGGCGTTGGCGATCTGGCTTCCGAGAATCACGCCGCCGCCGAATTCGTTGTGCTTGATGCGCGGGACGAAATTCTCGACGCTCGCCACCCCTGCCAGCCGCGCCACCGCGTCGAGCTGCGGCCCGTCGGCGGCGATCAGCAGCAGCGACGCGCCACGACGCGTCACCTGGACCCCGGCGGCGGCGAGCGCCGCTTCGACCGCGCCGGCGTTGGCGCCGCGATCGAGCCGCAGGATGTACGGCCGGCGTCCATTGCGAACCAGTCGCCGCCCCAGTTTGTTGGCGGGGGCGTAGGGGCCGACCGCCGCCACAAACGGCAACCGCCGCACGCGCGCCGCGTCGGCCGGATTCATCCGCACCCGGAACGCGAAGACCGGCACGTACTCGAGGATCTCGGCCCCGTTGCCGGCGATGCCGGCTTTCCAGGCCTCGAGAACCGGCCCCCGGAACTGCACGAGGTACTCGGACGGCGCGGCCGGCGACGGCTGCGCCGCGGTCTGCACGACGGCAATGGACACGAAGGCCGCCACCAGGACGAGCACGGCGCCAGCGAAACGTCTGATCATGGGGCCCTCGGTAAGATCAACCTGCGTACCAGGGCGGGTTCTTACTTCTGTGGGATTCGGTGCGACGCTTTGGTCAGAGCTCAGTTCCAAGGTGGGACAGGGGTCACCGATATTGTGCGTACAGTGCGTACGGTGCCTAGGGTGCCTAGGGCTGGGTGCCTAGGGTGCCTGGTGCCTAGGGTGCTTTGGGGGTTCTTGGCTTTCGTGCTTTCGGCGGTCGGGACGGAGGATCTGGGGTTGTTTCCAGAAGAATTCGCCGAAGGCGCCGACGGTCTTGACCCTTCCGCACAGGTCCTGGATCTCGGGAACGGAGAACGTTGCGTTCTCGACATTGCGGCCCGGCGCGCGCTGGCGGATGTCGATCAGCCGGTCCTCGCCGCGGTTGACCCCATCGAACGGCTTTCTTCAGTCACATCCACCAGACTTGCGTGTGGACTAACATCGCTGCTTGGCACTCTTTGGCACCCTAGGCACCCGTACGCACAGGCTGGACGATGATCAACAAACAGATACTCCTGGTCTCCCGGCCGAAGGGCGAGGCGGCGACCGCCAACTTCCGCCTGGTTGAAGCCCCGGTGCCAGACGTGCCCGACGGGCACGTGCTGGTGCGCCATCACTATCTCTCACTCGATCCGTACATGCGCGGGCGGATGAACGACGCCAAGAGCTACGCCCCGCCGCAGCCGCTCGACGCGGTGATGATTGGCGGCACCGTCGGCGAGGTGGTCACGTCGAAGCATCCGAACTTCACCGCCGGCGATGCCGTGGCGGGCATGGGCGGCTGGCAGGAATTCAGCCTCGTCGACGGCAACGCGAAGGGCGTGCTGCGCAAGGTCGACACCAGCCGCATTCCGCTATCGGCGTACCTCGGCGCGGTCGGCATGCCGGGCGTAACGGCGTGGTACGGCCTCATGAAGATCTGCCAGCCCAAGGCGGACCAGACGATTGCGGTCAGCGCGGCGAGCGGCGCGGTGGGCAGCGCCGTCGGGCAATTGGCGAAGGCGCAGGGCTGCCGGGCGGTCGGCATCGCGGGGGGCCACGAGAAGTGCGCCTACGTCGTCAACGATCTCGGCTTCGACGCGTGCATCGACTACAAGATGCACAAGGATGCGAAGGCGCTCTATCTCGCGCTGAAGGAGGCGACGCCGAATGGCGTGGACGGGCACTTCGAAAACGTCGGCGGCGCGGTGCTCGACGCGGTGCTCGCGCGCATGAACGCGTTCGGCCGGATCGCGCTGTGCGGGATGATCAGCGGCTACGACGGCACGCCGATTCCGTTGAGCCAGCCGCAGTTGATCCTGCAATCACGCCTCATGCTCCAGGGCTTCATCGTCAGCGAGCACATGGAGGTGTGGCCGCAGGCAATGGCGGAGCTCGGTGGCCTGGTCGCCGCGGGCACGCTCAAGTATCGCGAGTCCGTGGCTCAAGGCATCGAGTCGGCGCCCGAGGCGTTTCTCGGATTGCTGAAGGGGAAGAACTTCGGGAAACAGCTGGTCAAGCTGATCTAATCACAGCAGATCAGAAGATCAGGAGAATCCGGACGGCCCGGCCGCTAGCGATCCAGCTTCCGCCGCACGAACTCCAACACCTCGGGCAGCTCGCGCGAATCGACGAAATGGCCGCGGTCGGTGAACTCGAAGTAGCTGCACTTCAATTGCGCCGCGACAAAGCGCGGCTCCGCGATCGGGATGTGCGGGTCGTCCGTCGAGCTGTAGATCGCGATCCACTGCTGGTTGTCGCGAATGCGCTGCCACTGCCACGGCTCGCGGTAATAACCGCTGGCGGCCTCGCCGCTGTCGCCCAGATCCGTGTGGCACACGCCCACCAGGATCGATCCGAGCAGCCGATGCGTTTCCGCGTAGCGCATCGCCGCCACCGCGCCCGACGAATGGCCGATCAGGATTGTGCGCTCGTCGGCGTCGAGTTGTTCGAGAAACGGCAGCCAGTAGCTGGCGCGCGCCTTGACGTTGTCGGGGAACGTCACGTTGATGACATCGAGGCCCAGCGTACGAAGCTCCCGTTCCAGCCACGGCAACCAGATGTCGGCAGCGGTGCAGCCGCCGTTGCCGTGGATCAGAATGGCCTTCACTCAGTTCTTGTATGAAATCCGCCAGATCTTCCGGCCGCCGTCGTCGCTGACCAGCAGCGAGCCGTCCGGCATCTGGAGCAGCCCGACCGGACGTCCCCACACTTCCTTCTTGTCGGGCGCCAGCATCCAGCCGCTGACGAAATCTTCGGGGCCCGCTGTCGCCATCCTGTTCTTGAACGGGATGAACGCGATCTTGTAGCCCTGCCGCTCCGCGCGGTTCCACGATCCGTGGAACGCCACGAACATGCCGCCGCGATACTTCGCCGGGAACTGCGTGCCCGTGTAGAAGAGGAGGTCGAGCGGGCCGACGTGGCCGCCGAGAATCACGTCGGGATAAAGCGTGCGGTTGACCTTCGCCATGTCGACGTCCTTGTGGCGCGGCTCGGCATGCGGGCCAATGTAGGCGATCGGCCAGCCGTAGAAGCCGCCGGGCTCGACCTTCGTGACGTAGTCGGGGACGAGATCGTCGCCGAGCTCGTCGCGCTCGTGCACGGACACCCACAGGTCGTCGGTGCCCGGGAAGAAGCGCATGCCCACGGCGTTGCGCAGCCCGGTGGCGATGGTTTCGTGGCCGGTGCCGTCGGGATTGAAGCGATGCACCGCCGCGCGCATCGCCGGCTCGCCGAGGTTGATGTTCGAGCCCGAGCCGACCGACAGGTACAACTTCGAGCCGTCCCGGTTGAACGCGAGCGTGCGCGTGTTGTGCCCCATGTCCATGCCGGCCAGCGAGATGATCTCCCTGCCCTCGCCGGTGACCTTCAAGGTCTTGGCGTCGTAGGTGTATCGCTTCACCGACGTCGGTTCCGCGACATAGAGCTGATCGCCCTTCAAGGCGAGGCCGTACGGGCGATCGAGCTTCTCGATGATCGGCGTGCGCGTACCGTCCTTGATCACGAACACGGATCCATTGCGCGACGTGTCCGAGATCAGGATCTCGTTGCCCGGCCCGAGCATCATGAAGCGCGGCCGCAGGCCGGCGAAGTCCATGAACTCCTCGACCACGAATCCGGCGGGGGCGTCGAGCCGGGCGCCTTCCGGCTTCGGGACGACCGTCGCGTTGTTGCGTGTCGACGGCGTGGCGAACGGCGCGGGCAGCTCCTTCCAGTTGACCGGCTTCCGGTTCGACTGGGCGACGAGCGTGGCGCCAAGGGCGGCGGTGACGACGAGGGTAACGGTCAGGGCGGGTCTGGTCATGACGAGGCCATTATCGATCATAGTGTCCGGCGTCCGCATCCCATGGGCAGTGCGCGTGCGCGTCGAACGTCCAGTACGGGATGTAGAGACTGCGGACGGTGTCGACGAGCGCGGCCTTCGCCAGGCGACCGGGCGCCAGCCACTTGCGGCGCCACCACCGGCGGATGTCGTCGCGCACCCGGTTGCGATCGATGCGGAACGGCAACACGCCCTCCGGGCGAATCGGCGACTTGATCGCTTCGTAGGCCACCAGGGCGGGCGACCCGCAGAACTCGCAGTTCTGCCCGACCCGCCCCGCGTCGTAGACCATCACGGCGCGACAGCTCTGGCACTGCACGCTGCGGCGCGCCGCACGCCGGACAGGCGTGCTTCTCGAGCGCCGACACCGCCGCGGCCAGAGCCTACTCCGCCAGGTAGCTGTTGAGCGCCGCGCGCGGGATGCGCCACGACGTCCCGATCTTCTTGCCCTTCAACTCACCCGACTCGAGCACCGCCATGACGTCGGCTTCGCTGACGCCCAGCGCCTTCGCGGCCTCGGCGACGCCGAGCAGCTCCGGCACCGGGCCGGCGGACGCGGCCACGGTGGGCGTGGCGGAGCCGCCCGCGAATCCCTGCTGCATCATCTGCTGCGCCAGGCCGAACCCGACGGCGAGCTCGGCGGCCGTGCCGGCGGGGCCGGCCCCGCCGGCGCCGCTCGCCAGGCCCTGCCCCATCTGGTACTTCACGTAGTCGTTGAGGTTGCCGATGGCCGTCATGCTCGCGCGCTTGTCGACGGCCTCCTCCACTTCAGGCGGCACCGAGACGTTTTCGACAATGAAGCTGGTGATGGCGAGGCCGTACTTCGCGGTCACGGCCGGGTTGATCATCGGCAGCAGCGCATCGCCCAGCTCGCCATAGCGCGACGCCACGTCGAGGACGGGGATCTTCGCCGAGGCGATCGCGTCGGTGAAGAGGCTGACGATCCGCGAGCGCATGGTGTCGCTGAACTCATCGAGGCGGAAGTTGTGGTCCGACCCCGCGACTTCGCGCAGGAACGTCTTCGGCTCCACGACCTTGAAGTCGTAGGTGCCGAACGCCCGGACCCGCACGGCGCCGAAATCGGCGTCGCGCAGCATCACCGGATTCGAGGTGCCCCACTTGTTGCCGGTGAACAGCCGGGTAATCACGTAATACACGTCGGCCTTGAACGGCGAGTTGAAGCCGTACTTCCACGACGCGAGCTTCGTGAGAATCGGGATGTTGTCGGTGGTCAGCGTGTGCTTGCCGGGCAGGAACGTGTCGCCGAACTCGCCGAGGTAGACGAACTGCGCCACCTGCGATTCGCGGACGATGAGCTGCGCCCCGTTCTTGATGGCCCTGTCGTCGTCGGGAAACCGGTACGACAGTGTGTCGCGGGAGTCATCGGTCCATTCGATGACGTCGATCAGCTCGGCCTTGAAGAAGTCTGCGATACCCATAGCGTTTGATTCTAGCTGGAACCGGCGGCGGCGGGGCTAGTCGTCGCCCTTGAGCATGCGGACCAGCGCGCTCAGGCCGGCGCCGACCAGGCCGAACGACAGGCCTTCCTCGAGCCATTCGGTGTTCTTTGGGGCGCCCGTGAACGCACTCTCCGCCTGGAGCCGCGCCCGCGCCAGGGCGAGCGGCAGCGCGGGATCGACGGGCCGGTCGGACCGGTCGGCCTCGCGCAACTGCGCGACGAGCGTCTCGGCCTGCGCCATGTCCAGCATCGAGAGCGGCGAGCCGCAGTGCGAGCAGTCCGAGGTCTTCGCCAAATCGATGGGCCCGCCGCAATTCGAGCAGTGCACCATCTGGATGTTCTTGCGCAGCTCAGCGACCTGCCGGGCCGTGAGCGGGCGCACGAAGTCTTTTTCTTTCAGGAAGTCGAAGAACGTCGTCAGCCGCCCGTGATGGTTCGGGCACCGAAAGTACTCGAACCGCGTGGCGCGCTGCATGTCCTGTGTCCGGCGCAGGCGGGCCTTGCAGCGCGGGCACTTCGCCGTGTCCGCCTCCGGAAGACTGGGCTTCGCGACGTGCTCGCCGATCACGCGAAAGAGCGACAGCGTCGCACCGGGCGTGAGCTGCAGGTTCTCGCGCGCATCGAACCACAACGACTGGCAGGGCTGGCAGAGGTCGACCGCGACCGGCCGGCCCAGGTGGCCGTCGAGCGTGTGTGCCTCCATGACCAGCGAGCAGCGCGGGCAGTCCACGGCCGCTGATTGTGACAGATCGCACATTACGCAGGTGTAGGATCCGGGGACCATGAGGGTCTTGGCGCTACTCGCCGTGCTGTCGGCATCGCTCGATCCATCGGGCCAGCGCGGCGGCCTCAGGATCGTCGTGATTGAAGGCGAAGGCGCCGTCAACATCATCCAGCAGAAGACCGCGGTGGCGCCGCTGGTCGAGGTGCGCGACCGCAACAACCTGCCGGTGCCCGGCGCGGTGGTGACGTTCACGATCGAGGGCGGCACGAACGCAGCGGTGGCCGGCGGCGCGCAGACGGTGACCGTGACGACCAACGCCGCGGGCCGGGCCGCGATGACGGCGATCAACCCGGTCGGTAGCGGCACCTTCCAGATTCACATGCAGGCGGCGTTCCAGGGGCAGACCGCGGCGGCGACGATTGCGCAGACCAAC
>MELE01000106.1:21125-26880 GCA_001768615.1 Acidobacteria bacterium RIFCSPLOWO2_12_FULL_67_14b
GCCTTGGCGTCGGGGCGATCGCCGGCATCGTCGGCGGCATTGGCGCCGGAGCCGTGCTGGCTGTGACGGCAGCTGGGGGCGGCGACGCTGATTCGGGAGGGACCTCGACGACGCCGACGCCCACGGCCACGACACCAACGCCGCCGCCAACGCCAACGATCGACCCGGCCGTGACGGCCGCGGCAGGCCTATATGTGCTCCTGCAGATCAACGGTGCCTCGCTGCCGGCGCTCACGGTCGCGAGCCCGCCCAACCCCTGTCCTGGTTTTACCGACAGCGGAACGCTGACGCTCCGGACCAATCCGCAGACGTTTACGTTGAACGAGCGATCCCACATCGAGTGCCGGAACGGCGCGGGCGATTCGTTCAACAGCAACGCCGACGGCAACTGGTCGCTCCAGGGTGGCACGATCACGTTCACGACGCAGGGCAGCGATCGGTTCAATCTCGGTCCCGGGTTGCTCTCCGGGTCGACGTTGATGTTCGCCTTCGACGCGCCGCACGCCAACACCGGCAACCCGGCGCTGAGGGTGAATTCGGTGTGGAGGAAATAGTGTGCGTACGGTGCCAAGGGTGCGTACAGTGCTATAGGATCGGGCAACTTACTCGCGGGAGGTTGAGGTGATGGCAACAAGGCGTTTCGGGACGATAGCAGTCTGGCTCCTGTTTCTCATTGGGGCTTTGACGGCCGCGGATGCCGCGTGGAAGTGGACCGGCGCCTACGGCGACAAGGCCGTCGAGTTGCTGATCGTCGGCGACATCCAGGTCCATTCCCGCCGCCCCGATCCGACGACGGCGTTCGTGCGCATGCGCGACACGCTGAAGGCGGCCGACCTCGTGTATGCCAACCTCGAGGGCCTGCTGGTCAAGTCGGCGGGGACGACGATCGACATTCCCGACAAGCCCGAGTGGACCCATCCCGGCCCTGACGGCGCGACAGCGCTGAAGGCGTCGAACATCGCGGTGGTCGGCGTCGCCAACAACGTCGCCTCCGGCCGCGACAACATCCTCAAGAGCGTCGGCGTGCTGGATGCCAGCGGCATCCGGCACACCGGCGCCGGCCGCACCATCGACGAGGCGCACAGGCCCGCGATCGTCGAGCGCAAGGGCGTGAAGATTGGGTTCCTGCAGTACACGGCGCGCTGGTATCAGGACAAGGACATGATCGCCACGGCCACCGAGGCCGGCGTGGCGAAGATCGCGTCGATCGACGGCCTGACGATCGATCCGGGCGATCTCGAACGGCTGCGCGCCGACGTCAGGAAGTTGCGCTCGCAGGTCGACATCGTCGTGGTCTCGCATCACAACCGCGACGGCTCGACGGCGGTGCAGTTCGGCGCCGTCAGGGGCACGAGCGCCGGGCGGGATCGGTCGAAGACCGAGGAGTATCAGAAACAGTTCGCTCACGTCGCGCTCGACACCGGCGCGGACCTGGTGTTCGGCCACGGCACGCACACGGTGCAGGGCATGGAGCTGTACAACGGCAAGCCGATCCTCTACGCGATCGGGCACTCGAATTTCGATCAGCCGGGCTACGAGAAGTCGGTCGACGGCCTGGTGGCGCGCGTCGTCATCCAGGGCAAGCGCCTCGCGCGGGTATCGTTCGTGCCGGTGACGCGCGATGGCAACAACGATGTCTACTTACTGGATCCGTCGACGGGCGAGGGCGCGAGGCTGGTGCAGATGGTAAAGGACCGTTCGACCAACCTGCCGCCGCTGAGGATCGAGGGGCAGGAGGTGGTCCTGATGGAGAAGGCCAAGAGCGCATTGCACAACAAATAACAGGAGGTCAGAAGATCCGGAGGAATTCCTTTCTTCTGATTTTCTGATCTCCTGTTTCTTTAAATAGCGGTCCGGATGACCGAGGCGGCGGAGCCCGGCTCGAAGGGTAACCGCAAGCTCTCGAGCATTGGAAGAATGTGGAAACCGGCAGTGGGAACTGGAGATTGGCCTTCTCTGGACCTCCTGATCTCCTGATCTCCTGTTATTAGTAGAGGTTTCTCCTGTCCTTCTGATCTCCTGTGGTTTTGAGCCTCTTAATCTTCCCGCAGGGCAGTCATCGGATCGACCCGCGCCGCCCGGTGAGCCGGGATCGCGCACGCGATGAGCGCGATCGCGGCGATGAGGATCGCAACCGGCACGATCGTCGCGGTGGCCGGCCGCGGGATCGTCATCGGCAGGCTCTGCGCCAGCGGCGCGGCGGCCAGCGCGGCCAGCACGCCGAGCACCAGTCCGGCGGCCGTCAGGCGGAGGCCCTGGCCGAGCACCAGCCGCATCACGCGCGCGCGATCGGCACCGAGCGCGACGCGCAGCGCGAATTCACGCGTGCGGGAAGCCGCAACGAACGCGAGCACGCCGTAGGTGCCCGTGGAGGCCAGCAGCAGCGCGAGCGCCGCAAACGCGCCCATCAGCAACAGGAAGAGCGTGAAATCGGCGAGCGAATCGGCGACCACGCGATCCATGCGCTTGATGCCGAACACCGCGAGGTTCGGGTTGACGTCGCGGACGACCGACCGCACCGCGTCGATCGAGGCCTCCGGGCGGCGCTCGGTGCTCACGGCCAGCGTGAGCCCGAGTTCCGAGACCTGCGACCAGTTCTGCGCGATCGGGAAGTACAGCTCCGGCACGGCGGCCTGATCGAGGCTGACCTGCCGGACGTCGCCGACCACGCCGACCACGGTGCCGCGGGTCGTGTCCCGGCCGATCGGATCGTCGGCGCCGAACCTCCGGCGCGCGAGCGCTTCGTTGATCACGATCACCGGCGGCGCCTCCCGCGTGTCACGATCGGTCAGCGCGCGGCCGCGGCGGATCGGAATCCCCATCGCCTGGAAGTAGCCTGGCGTGACGTAGCGCAGCTCGATCGGGAACGTCGTCAACGGCGGCGGCTCGCCGCGGCGCCGGAAGTCGCTGGAGTTGCTGCTCCATCCCCAGTTCTGCAGCGGCAGCATCTGGATGAAGCCCGCGGCCCGCACGCCCGGCAGCCGGGCCACGCGATCCGCGATCTCGTAGAACTGGCCCTGGTTGGTCTGGGGCGTCATCCGATGGCCGACGTGGAAGGTCACGACGTTCGACGTGACCATGCCCATGTCGATGTGGCGCAGCCGGCTGAGCTCGGCGATGAGCACGGCGGCGCCGACGCCGAGCACGCAGGCCAGGGCCACTTCGGCCACGACCAGGCCGTCGCGAAGCCGGCGCTGCGCCACGCCCATCGTGCTGTGACCGCCGGAGTCCTGCAGCACGGAATGCGCGTCGGTCCGCATCGCGACGAGCGCGGGGACCAGGCCCGAGACCGCGGCTGCAAGCACGCACACGCCCGTCAGGAACAGGAATACCCGCCAATCGAGACTCACTTCGTGGGCCCGCGGCATTTGTCCGGCCACGACGAGCATCAACCGATTGGTGCCGGCCCACGCGATCGCGAGGCCCAGCAGGCCCCCGGTGAAAGCGAGACACAGGCTCTCGGTGAGGAACTGCCGCACCAGGCGCGATCGGCCGGCGCCGATCGCCGCCCGCACCGCCACTTCCCTCCGCCGCAGCGTCGTCCGCACCAGCGACAGGTTCGTAACGTTCGCGCACGCCAGCGCGAGCACGATGGCCACGGCGCCAAGCAGCAGGTACAGCGGACGCCGGACCGACGCGGACACGACGGCCTCCGAGAGCGGCACGAGGTACACGCCGAGGCCCCTGGGCCCGTCGGGGCTTGCCGTCTGGAGGCGCGCTGCGATCACCGCCAGCTCACTGTTGACCGACGCGAGCGTGGCGTCTTGGGTCAGCCGGCCCGTGACGTTGCCGATGCGGCCGTCGGGGCGAAGCGGCTGCTGGAACGGGAACCAGAAGTCCGTGCGCGCTTGAGACGCCACGCCTTGCAGCAGCGACGCCGCGCCATAGGGAAACTGGAACGACCCGGGCATGACGCCGACGATGGTCAAGGGCTGGTCTTCGAGGACGAGCGCGCGTCCGATCACCGACGCGTCGCCTCCGAGGCGCTGCCAGAACGCTTCGCTGATCACGGCGACCGGCGCGGGATCGTCCGGGCCGAACGTCCGTCCGACCAGCGGCGGCACGCCGAGCATGGGGAAGAACTCGCGCTCGACCTGCACGGCCATCAGCCGCTCCGCGCCGGCCGACCCGCGCATGTAGCGCGCCGACACTTCGTAGCCGACGAGCGCGTCGAACGACGTGCTCTGGCGTCGGTACCCGTCGAGGTTGTTGACGGCGTCGCCGCGCGGGCGTAGCTGGCTCGTCCCGTGCATCTGCACCAGCCGCTCCGGATCCGCGAACGGCAGCGGCCGGAAGACGACGGCGCTGACCACGCTGAAGATCGCCGTGTTGGCGCCGATGCCGAGGGCCAGCGTCGCCACCGCCGTCGCGGTGAACGCCTTGTGCCTGGCCAGGCCGCGGACCGCGTGGCGCGTGTCCTGGACGAAGTCACGCCACCAGCGCCAGCCCCAGGCATCGACGCTGTCCTGGCGCAGGAGCAGCGCGTTGCCGAACCGGCGCTCGGCCGCGGACCGCGCGTCTGCCGCGGAGAGCCCCTGATCCTGCAACCGCTGCCGGCGCAGCTGCACGTGCAACTGCATCTCCTCGTCGAGCTCGCGGTCGACGCGGGAGCCGCGCATCAGCATCCGGAGCCGCCTGGCGATCGTCGAGTACGGCGGCATGCCCGCCTCAGCCCGTCTGCAGCACGCGGACGATGGCGCCGGTGACGCGCTCGAATTGCCGGCGTTCGGCATCGAGCCGCTTCCGGCCGGCGCGCGTGAGGCGGTAGTAGCGGGCGCGGCGGTTGCCGGCCGTCGTGCCCCATTCCGCCGTAAGCCAGCCCTTCACCAGCATGCGCTGGAGGGCCGGGTACAGCGATCCCTCTTCGACGGTGAGGATGTCGGCCGACTGCCGCTCGATCGATTCGGCGATCTCGAAGCCGTGCAGCTCGCCCTGGCGCGCCAGCGTCCTGAGGATGAGCAGGTGGAGCGTGCCGGGCGGGATTTCGTCTCGGGACATGGCTCTGGCATAGAGAGACTATGTCAGCGGCCGGGCGGCGTCAAGAGTTAGCTCCCAGCTTTCCGCTCACAGCTTTCGGCTAAGACGAGCTGAGAGCTCTGAGAGCTGACAGCTGAAGGCCGAAGGCTGAAGGCTGAAGGCTGAAGGCTGAAGGTAACTCTGCAGTTTATTGATTGGCCCGCAAGTTTGCCCACAAGGGCTGGTACCGCAACCTCGTGCGCGACCGCATCACGCCGCGGGACGTGGCGTGGGCGAGCCACCTGCTCGGACAATTGAGCGATCACCAGTGGAGCGACGCGTTCCGCGCGGCGGGCTGCGAGCCGGCCGAGGCGGATCGTTTCATCAGGAAACTGCGGGAGAAGGTCGAGCAGGGACGGTCGCCGGGGCTTCGGGCCGCGATCCCCTGACGGCTATCGCAGAAACGGTGCGACCAGCGATTCGAACTCCTTCGGCGAGGTCAGGTCCAGCGCCGAACGGGACAGCCGGCGGTCGACGCTGACCCACCAGACCCAGGCGTGCGTGTCAAGAAGCGTCGGCATCCCACGGCTCGTGTGTGCCGAACGGATCGCCCACTTCCTTCATCAAGGGGCGTCGAACGCGGGCGTCGTCTCCGCCTTTGCCTCCGGCACTTCCGTCATCGTGGCTTCGGTGAGCAGCAGCACGCCGGCCACCGACACCGCGTTCTCCAGGGCCAGACGCACCACCTTCGTGGGATCGATGATGCCGGCCTCGACCAGGTCCACATAGGTCCCCGCCG
>MELE01000107.1 GCA_001768615.1 Acidobacteria bacterium RIFCSPLOWO2_12_FULL_67_14b
AGCCCAACCGGTCTTTGCGCGCAGCACCGACGTCGCTGTGCGCTCGACCTCCATGATCCGACGCACGGTCGCCATCGCGCGCTCCGAAAAGGGCAGCTCCGACCGATAGAGTCGGACGAGGAAGCGAATCTGCTCGAGCGGAGAAATCCGAAGCCCGCCCGACAGCCAAAACTGATCGAGACCACCGGAGAGGTCCCGGTTGCCATAACTGACCGCATCGACGTAGTGCTGCATCCGAACGGCGCCGATCGAGCGTGCCAAGAGCTGGAAGTGTGGCACCGCCGACAGTCGAAACGCCGTCGCCAGGTCGCGATCACGGTTGAGCTCGGCGCGTTCCCTGGTGACGCCGTCCCACTTGATGATTGTCGTAGCGTCGGTGACCACGCCTGTTTCCAGTGCGACTAACGCATTGAAGATCTTGAATGTTGAGGCCGGAATATGGCCCCGACCTGCGGCGGCCGAACCTATCGCCGAGTACTTGTCTTTCTTCAGGTCGTAAACCAGGACGGTTCCGGTGAAACCGGTCGAATCGAGAATGGCCCGCAGCTCCGGCAGTTCGTCAATGGGAACCGCTTGTGACTCAGCCGTAAGGTCCCGCGCGAGGGCGGCGACTACCAGCGCGAGGATCAGACGAACAATAAATCTCGACTTCATGCTCAACATGGAACATCCCGAGGATCGGCCTACCTATTGACCTGTAGGAATCCTATATCCAAACTCGACTTGGGCTGACAGTCGCCCGCACGCTAGTACGCCATCGCTGCCCATCAGAACAGCGTTAGACCGGTCAAGATAACCTCTGCAGAGGATAACTCGGCGCGACTCCTACGAGTGGCCGCACGAGTCCCAGGAGCCGCCGAAGGCGGCGACTCCCACGAGCGGAAGCGAGTCCCACGAGAGCCCGAAGGGCTCGAGTCCCAGGAGGGTCGCTTCAGAGCTGCAGCAGATTCGCCCGGAGTCGCCGATAGCCCTGTTCGCGTGCCCACAGGTCGAGCGGCAGGCTGGCCAGGTCGTCGGCGATGGGCTCCGCCGATCCGTCTCGCGTCAGATCGACCGTCTTCAAGTACACGCCACAGGTGTCGCAGGCATCCACGCGTGCGGGGTCGGTGTCGTCGGCGCGATACACTGGCAACGCCTCGACTCGACTCTCGCCGCAGGCGACGCACCCGAGCCGCGACGCGGGTGACTCGGCGAGGCAGAGCCCGCACACGGTCGATCGCCTGGCGCCGTGTCCCGCCTCGCGAAGCGTCGACACCACCGGGGGCCCGCCGCACTGCGGACAGGGATCGATCGGGAAGGCCTGAAGCAACGCCTCGACCACGAATCTGTCTCGCGGGTCTGCCGCGTCGCGCGAGGGCGTCGCCAGATACGCGTGCAGGACTCGCGGCCACGCTCCCGTCGAGCTCGCGAGGCCGTTCGCATGCTCCGCGAGCGGGCTCGGCGCGTGGTGCGCGAGCCAACCGACGAAGGCGTCCAGCGCCGATTGCGCGTCAGGATAACGGGTCGCCAGCCCCTGTTGGAACGCGGTCAAGTCGGCACAGAACTCGAGCGCCTGCCGGGCCGCGGGCCGTTCCCGCGCGAGCCAGCGTGCTCGCGCGATGCGCGCGCTCCACCGTGCGTCAACGGCGGGCGCCGGCATGATCCGTCGTCGTCCCGCCGTGGAGGATCGCCTTCAGTCCGCCCGGCACCACCGCCACACCCATGTAGACATGGACGATGAACGCACCGATCGTCAGGAGCGCGGCGAGGGCATGCGCCAGGATGGCGATCTCGCGCAGCGGCGCCAGCGAGCGTGGCACGTAGTGCGGCAGCCACAGCACCAGCCCGGAGACCAGCAAGGCCAGGGTGCTGCCCGCCATCACCCAGAACAGCATCTTCTGACCGTAGTTGAAGCGGCCCACCGCCGGCATGCGATCGTCTTCGTTGCGGATGTAGTGCCCCATCGATCGCCGCCACGCGCGATCCTCGTCGGTGATCCGCATCACCCCGCTCCAGGTGACGAACATCCAGGTCACCGCGACCGCGAGCACCACGCCCACCCACGGATGCACCGCGCGCGTGAGAAAGCCCCCGCCCAGGACCGTCGCGATCCAATAGAGCGCCGGGGTCCAGAACGCCAGGCCGGTGAGCAGCAGATACACGAACGACACCGCCGCCACGGCATGCATGATGCGTTCGGAAAACCTGTACGGCGTCATGCGGTTCTACGGCGCTTTCTGCTTCCGCCCATAGCGGATGAAATGCACGGCGGCGGCCAGGACGCCGCCGGCGATCGCGAGATTGCCGATCCCCTTGAGCGCGCCCTTCCAGAACAGCACCGCGCGCGGCACGACCGGACTTGCGGGCAGGCCATATAATTCCGGCCGATCGCCGAACGCCAGCACCGTGACCACGGAGGTTCCGCCCACGCCCGGTGGATCGTAGACCGCCGCCTGCGGGAACCCATTCTCTTTCAGTTGCTCGACGCGGCGGTTCGCCGCCTGCAGCATCGCGTCCTTGGTGCCGAACTGAAGACAGCTGGTGGGACACGCCTTGACACACGCCGGCTGCAGCCCCACCGCCACCCGATCCACGCACATCGTGCACTTGTACACGCGGCGCGTCTTCTCCGCGAATTTCGGGACGTTGAACGGGCAACCGGTCATGCAATAGCCGCAGCCGATGCACGCGTCCTGGTGGAAATCGACGATGCCGTTCGCGTACTGGACGATGGCCCCCGGAGCAGGACACGCGATCAGGCAGCCGGGCTCGGCGCAGTGCATGCACTGGTCCTTGCGCATCAGCCAGTGGAACCCATCGTCGGTGTCGTGCTCGCTGAACCGGATCAGGTTCCAGACATTCGACGTCATGTCGGGCATCGTCTGGTACGTGCCCATCTGCACCGTGGTCTCCGGCGGCAGATCGTTCCACTCCTGGCAAGCCACCTCGCAGGCCTTGCAGCCGATGCAGGTCGAGGTATCCACGAGCTTCGCGATGGTGGGCTCGGACCGAATGCCTGCCGCCGGCGGGCTTGCCGACACGCGAACGATGTTCAGGGTCGCGGCCATTACAGTTTTTCCAGCTTGACCAGGAATCCCTTGTATTCCGGCGCAAACGAGTTCGGGTCGACGATGGTCGGCGTGACCAGGTTGGCGAGCGCGCCCTGCTGTTTCCCGCGCCCGAGGAATCCCCAGTGGATCGGGAACCCGACTTGGTAGGTGGTCTTGCCGGCGACCTGCATCGGCTTGATGCGGCGCGTGACCATCGCCCGGCCCTCGACGAATCCGCGGGCGGACGACACGCGCACGCGATCCCCGTTGGCAATGCCCTTGTCGGCCGCGAGCTGCTCCGGAATCTCGACGAAGAACTCGGGCTGGAGCTGCATGCTGTACGGGTTGTTCTTCGTCCAGTAGTGGAAGTGCTCGGTGAGCCGGTAGGTCGTACACACGATCGGGTACTCGTCGGCCGTGCCGAGCACGTCGTATTCGGTTCGAAACGGCTTCACCGCGGGGTTGGCGCTCTGCGTCGGATGGAGCGGGTTGGCCACCGGCGACTCCGACGGCTCGTAGTGCTCGGACCAGGGTCCATCGACGAACTGCCCCGGCACGAAGAGCCGGGCCACGCCCTCCGGCAGCATCATGAACGCGCCGAGGCCGGCCGAGGGCGGGCTGTCGGCAGTGATATCGGGCACGTCACCCGTCCAGCGTGAACCCGACCACGCGATCGCCGGGCGCGACGGATCCCAGGGCCGCCCCTCCGGGTCGGCCGAGCAACGGTTGTAGAGAATGCGCCGGTTCGCCGGCCAACTGAAGGCCCATTCGGGATGGCGCCCGAGGCCGCTCGGATCCGCCGCCGTGCGCCGCTGCGTAAGATTGCCCGCATCGGTGTACATCCCGATGTAGAGCCAGTTCCCCGAGAGCGTCGAGCCGTCGGCCCGGGCATCCGCCGCGCGCGACAACTGCTGGCCCGCGCGCACGACCACCGACCCTGCGGCGTCTCGCACGTCGCCAATCGCCCAGCCGTTGATCTCTTTGGCCACCTCGTCGAGTGACGGCTGCGCCGGGTTCGTGTACCACCAGTTGAGATGACGAATCGGATCGGGACGCCGCCCACCCTCCTGCTCGTACAGCTCGCGGACCTTGAGGAAGATGCGCGCGATGATCTCCTGGTCGGGCTTCGCTTCGCCGGGAGGATCCACGGCTTTCCACTTCCACTGGATCCATCGCGCCGAGTTGACGAACGAGCCGTCCTTCTCGGCAAAGTTCGCCGCCGGCAGCAGGAACACTTCCGTCTGCACGTCCTCGGGCTTCTTGTCGACGAGGGCCTGGATGTCGTCGCGCCAGAACGCCGCGGTCTCCTGCTCGAAGTTCTCGGCCACGACCAGCCACTTCAGCTTCGACAGCGCGGCCACCGCCTTCTTCGAGTGCGGTCCGTTGCTGACCGGATTCATGCCGAAGCTGAAGAAGCCCTCCATCCGCCCGTGATACATGTGGTCGAACATGTAGGCCCAGCTCCAGTTCTCGTAGCCCGCCGCTTCGGCCTGCGGCAGCCGGGGATGGAGCCTGTAGCCGAAGCCGTTCTCGCGCGTCGCATGGGCGCCGTAGTAGGCCTTGAGCTGGCTGACCATGAAGCGATCGGTGTTCGACCAGAAGTTGGTGGCCGTCGGGCTGAGCGGCTTCGGCGTCACGGCCGCCACGAACGCGTCGAGCGATTCGTGGTCGGCTTTCGGAATCGGGAGGTAGCCGGGCAGATTGTGATACGCGACGCCGCAGTCGGTGCCGCCCTGGATGTTGGCATGCCCGCGCAGCGCGTTGACGCCGCCGCCGGCACGGCCGATGTTCCCGAGCAGCAGCTGCTGCATGGCCGCCGCGTGAATGAGCTGCACCGAGTGGCTGTGATGCGTCCAGCCCAGCGCGTACATGATCGTGCCGGCGCGATCGCGGGTGTGCGTCGAGGTGATGAGGTCGGCAGCCTTGAGGAAGTCTTCGGCGCGGCAGCCGCAGATGTTGGCGACCGCGTCGGGCGTGTAGCGCGCGTAGAAGGCCTTCATCACCTGGAACACCGAGCGCGGATGCTGCATGGCGGGATCGGTCTTCGCGAACCCGCGCTCGTCGAGCTCGTACCCCCAACTCGACGTGTCGGTATACGACTTGCTCTCGTCGTTCCAGCCCGAGAACAGGCCCTTCTCGGCATCGAACGCGTAGCTCTCCTTGAGGAGGAACGTCGCGTTGGTGAACGCGCGGACGTAGTCGTCGTGAACGCGGTTGCGTGACAGCGCGTAGTGGATCAGGCCGCCGAGAAACGCGATGTCGGTGCCGACGCGGATCTGGACGAAGCAGTCGGCCACCGCCGCGGTTCGCGTGAATCGCGGATCAATGCAGACCAGCTTCGCGTTGCGGTTGCGCCGGGCTTCCATCACGAAGCGGAAGCCGACCGGGTGGTTCTCGGCGGGATTGCCGCCCATGGCGAGCACGACATCGGCGTTGCGGATGTCGGTCCAGCCGTTGGTCATCGCGCCGCGTCCGAATGTGGCGGCCAGACTGGCCACCGTCGGGCCGTGTCATATCCGGGACTGCTGCTCGATGGGAATCACGCCGAGGCCGGCGCGGAACGCTTTTACGAGCAGATAGTTGATCTCGTTGGTGTCGGTGCAGCCGCCGATCACGCCCACCGAGGTCAGCGCGTTGATGGCGCGGCCGCGCGCATCACGCTCGATCAGATCGCGGTCGCGGGCGTCCTTGACGAGCCGGGCGATGCGGTCGACGGCCCAGTCCCATGGCCTCTCCTGCCACGCGCGCGTGCCGGGCGCGCGATACAGCACTTTCGTCAGCCGCCGATCGTTGACGATGTTCTGCTTGAGCGTGATCCCCTTGGGGCAGAGCGTGCCCTGGTTGATCGGATGATCGGGGTCGCCTTCGACGTGCACGACGGTGGGCGTGACGTTGCGCGACCTGTCGCCCAGCGTGTGGATGATCACGCCGCAGCTCACCGAGCAGTACGGACAGGTCGATCGCGTCTCGGTGGTGCGGGCGATCTTGAGCTCGCGGACCTGGGCCATGGCCGCCGTGAGGTCGAACCCGAGCACCGACAGCGCGACCCCGCCGGTGGTCGCGCCCTTGAGAAACTCGCGGCGACTCGTGTGCATGGCCGATTCGGGGCATGCTAACACGGCCGGCTCGGGGCGGAGCGCCCCCTACCTCACTGGCGCCGCGCCGCGGGCTGCGCCTGTCGAAGCGGGTGCTCACGAAAGAACGCCCACATCTCGCTCGATGCGTCGACGCTGTGGCTCGTGGTCCCGACAAACCATTCCGGCAAAGGCCCGCCGCCGGGCCAGGTGTGGCCTCCGTCCTTGACCGTGTAGAGCACCACGGCCGCGTCCTCAGCACAGTTCGTGTATTCGAGACGGGTGACATCCGCCGCGACCACTGATTCGACGGGGTGCGTTCCGCACTGGTTTCTTCCAGCCCAATTCGCCGTCCAGGTCAAAACGTTCGGAAACGGCACGCGGGTGACCCACGACGGACCGCCCTTGTACGGAGCAGCCGTATCTGCGGTCCCATGAAACGCAATCATCGGCACCGGCCGACGGTCGGTACACCAGCTCCACGGCAGTAGTTGAGCCGCCCCCACCATCCCGACCGCGGCGATCCGATCGGACAGCGTGCAGGAAAGCACGAACGCCATGCCGCCGCCGTTGGACAACCCGTTGGCGTAGATCCTCGCCGGGTCGATGTTGTAGGCCGCCTCCAGTGTGTCGATCAACTCCGAGATGAACCTGACATCCCGCATCAGTCCGGCTCCGGCGGTCGCCGCGCGCCAGATCCGGGGCCCGCCGCCCCCCCGTCCCGACGGGTAGACGACAATGACCCCTTCGCTCTCAGCCACCCTGTTCCATTGACTGGTGTCTTTTTGAGCCGCTGGCCACATCCCTGCGCCGTGCATGCTGATGACGAGTGGTGTCGGCCTGGTGCGGTCGTAGGTCCGTGGGACATAGAGCAGGTACTCCCGCTTCAGGCCCGAAGAGACGATGGTGCCGTTGTTCCGATTCAAAACGTCGTAAGACACGGCCTCTATCAGAACCAATACGACAGGCAGGCCGATGAGCACCAGCACGGCGACGAGGACCCGCCGTCTGCCGGTCATCGATGCCGATTCCACGCGAGCGCCAGCGGCGCCGCGGAGAGCCGCGCCAGGGGGATCGCCAGGATGGCGATGAGCGCGAGAAGGTGGCGCGGGATGAGAGGCGTGTCGACCAGCCACACGAGCAGACCGTAAAGTGCGAGCACGACGACCAGCCAACAGGCCGCGCCGGTCACGAGCGCGCGGTCGCTCAGCAGCCGGCTGCGCCAGAGGCGTGTGGCGACCCAGGCCGCCGCGGACATCTTGGCGGCGACCAGGAGCGCGGGGATCCAGATCCAAGTGTCCCACAACGCGACCTGCACGTCGCCGTTGTCCCGAATCCATTCGATCACCGGGCCAATGACGACGAGGAACGACAGGGTGAGAACGACGCTCCCTTTGATCAGCCATTCGCGGCCGGTCAGGCCGATGCACAGGCTCTGGACCAGCTGCTTCCAGGTTGCGGTCAACAGCCCCGTGAATACCAGCAGACCCAACACGATCACCCTGCCGGCCCCGATGGCGTCGACGGCCTCGCCGGCCCGCGCGATCACGAGCGGCCACGCGCCCAACATGCTGAGCGCGATTGCGATCGCGGCGAGAACGACGACCCACGCGGCAAGAGTGCTCCACATCATCATTTTCAATTTCGCCGCGATGAGCGACGCGGTGGTCAACGGCCGCGTCGCCAGGAATGGCGACACGCCGTAGGAATCGCGCACCGACGGATTCGATCTGCTGATCGCGGCCGCGGCGAAACGGGCCATGAAGGGCGGCGTGAGCAGCGCGCACACCAGGACCAGGAAGATGACAGCGGGCGTGTCGTTGCCGGGGACGAACAGCACGAGCAGCTCGACCGGCACAACCATGGCCACCCAGACGGGCAGCGAGCGGCCATGTTGTTGCCACTCGAGCCACAACTGGGCGCGCGCCGGCGAGAAGAAAGGGTGTCGGCGGCGCGGCAGCAGGCGCGCGATGTGCCTGAGTCGCGCAAACATGTCCCGCCAATCGGGCACCTCGCCGCGGCGAGCCCGCGCCACGGCGAAGCGGGCGGCGAGATAGGCCAGAGGAGCTTGCGGCGCCAGAAAGGCGACCATCATGGCGTCCGACGCTTCGTAATGGATCGCCGCGATGACGACGGCATCCAGCGCAGCGAGCCAGAGGACGGTGATGATCACCCGCAGGCCCGGCAACCCGTACGGCGTCCACATCAGCGCCTGCGTCCAGGCGAGAAAGACGGCGGCCAGCAGCCCCGGCCACAGCAAAGGGATCCCGATCCCCCACGGCCACTGGACGAGCAGCATCGTGACCAGCCACAAGCCCACCATTGCGGCCGTGCCATAGAGCATCGGCCAGCCTGCCAGCGCGGTGGTCGTCACCGGCAGCGTGAACAGGCGGGCGGGGTAGATCGATTGACGCGCGGCGAGATCGCCGCGGAGGCCGAAGCTGAACACCGCGAGCAGATACATGAACACGGTCGAAAAGGGCGCGACGACAGCGGCGGCGATGCCATCGGGTGGATCCAGCTTGATCGGCTGGCCCGGCCCGACGATCAGGAGCTTGACGGTCCCAACGACGACCACATAACCAACCAGGCCCCAGAGATGCCCGTGGCGAAATTCCCAGGCGAACGCGGCAGCTGGAGAACGCATGGTCTACGCGTCCGTGGCCGAGGCGGCGGAGCTGCCCACATGGGCGACGAAAATCTCATCGAGAGACGCGCCGCGGTGCCATGCCTTGAGCGCCTTCAGCGGGGCGCTCAGCGCGATCGTGCCCTTGTGGATCATCGTGACGTGATCGGCGACTTGCTCCACCTCCTCCAACAGGTGCGACGAGAACAGCACCGTGCGGCCTTCATCGGCGATGGTGCGAATCACGGCGCCGAGAATGTCGCGGCGGACGATGGGATCGAGGCCAGACGAGGGTTCGTCCAGCACCAGCAGTTCGGGACGATAGGCGAGGGCGACCAGCAGTCCGGCCCGCGCCTTCTGTCCCTTGGAGAGGTGCTTGATCTTCGCCGCGGCATCCAGGGCGAAGGTCTGTCGCAGCTCTTCCGCGTAGTCATCGTCCCAGGCGGGATGGAACGCGCGCGAGTAACGAATGAGCTCGTCAACGCGCATCCATCCGGGGAGGTCGTTTTCCTCGGAGAGGTAGCCGATCCGCGACAGGACGCCGACCGGATCGGCGACCGGATCGAGGCCAAACACGCGCACCGAGCCGCCTTCCGCCCGCAGCAGACCTAGGAGGTGTTTGATCAGCGTCGTCTTGCCCGCTCCGTTGGCGCCGACAAGGCCGTAGACCGCCCCGCGTGGCAACGACAGGCTCACCGAGTCCAGGGCCGTCGTGGCGCCGAAGCGGCGCGTCAGATCCGATACGGCGATGACCGATTCACTCACCCTCGCACCACCTGTCGTCGCTCTCGGTAACAACGTCAACAAGCCTGCACTTCGCAGCGAAGGCGCCTGCCTACGCGCGAGTCTGGTACTCGCCCGTCTCGGTGTTCACGCGGATCACGTCGCCCTCGCCGATGAACGGCGGGACCTGGATCACGACACCGGTCTCGAGCGTCGCCGGCTTGGTCTGGTTGGTCGCCGTCGCGCCCTTGATGGCGGGCATCGTCTCGGTGACCTTCAGATCGACGGTCTGCGGCAGCTCGATCCCGATCGGGTTCTCACCGTAGAACTCGACCTGGATGTTCATCTCGGGCTTGAGGAAGCCGACCGAGTCGCCCATCAGGTCGGGTGACAGCTGCACCTGTTCGTACGATGCGGTGTCCATGAAGTGGTAGCCGCCGCCGTCGTTGTAGAGATACTGCATTTCCTTTTGCTCGAGAGAGACCCGCTCGACGATGTCTTCGGAGCGGAACTTCTCTTCGGCCATCGACCCGTTCCGGATGTTGCGCATCTTCACGCGAACGAAGCCGCGGAGGTTGCCGGGGGTCACATGCTGGCGGTCAAAGATGCGGTAGAGCTCCTTCTCGATCTTGACGATCATGCCCTTGCGGAGCTGGGTTGCGAGCAGGTTGTCAGCCATAAAGCCTTTGTTATCAGTTAGTAGAACCTTTCGAGTCTAGCATAGGGCTGCGGCCCTGGGCCAGCGTCCGGGCCGTGCTACGTTCCTGGAGTCGTGGCGTTTGCACGTTGGGACCCCTTCCGCGATCTGATGACCATCCAGCATCAGCTCGATCCGCATCATGGAGGCGGATCGTTCGGGCCTGTCGCCGTACGTGCTGGCGCTCGTCGTCGGACCGGATCAGTTCGTCGAGATCTTTCGCGACGATAACGATCGCGATGCGTTCGCCATCGATCAGAACCTCCTTCAGTCCGCGCAGATACAGCACCGACGGCCCGTCCCGCGACCAGTAGTAGCGGTTGGTCAGCCCGGAGGAGCGGGCACCCTTGGGTCGGCCATTAGGGGAACGCGGGCATTTTAGTTAGCCCGTGGAAGCTCAGTTCACTGGAGGGCTTATCGTCATCAAACCGTGCAGTGTGAGCCCAAACCGTGCAGTGTGAGTCCCCCGGCAGACGGCATCAGCCCCCGACTAACAGTTCTGCACGTGTAGGACGACCGCGGTCTTGAGATATCACGGCCAGTGCTAGAATCGTCTCTGGCCGACCTGTTCGGAGGCGTCAGGGGGACAACATGCTGTGGTTTAGAGACCGGCAGCGCTCAGGGGCTGGGGACGCAGGCACCCTGATTGTTCGCAACGGTTTAGACGCCGCTTACTATTACTTTCTGAACTTCTATGCCCGTGCGAACGACCTCACTGTGGTGGTGGATCGGCGTTGCCAGGAGCGTCGGGCCGCGGCACCAGTCGCAACGCCCGAGCGGCGATCTGGCGATCGCCGACGTCCGCCTCCTCCGACATGGGAGCAGGGCGATTGCGTCGTCATCCCCGTGCGTCATTCGCCCGACCTCCCCAAGGGGACGTCTCGAGCATAATCGAGCCATGGCAAGAGGTCCCGTTCGCTCGCCCACGCCTCCCACGCGTCGAGGCGTTCCCGCGCTATCACAGGGAACGGCAATGACCATGACGGAAGGAAGAACGGCCAGCGACGTGACGGCTGCTGGCACGATTGCGGCCGCTTAGTAGAACCTTTCGAGTCTAGCATAGGGCCGCGGGCCGGGGCCAGCGTCCGGGCCGTGCTACGATCCTGGAGTCGTGGCGTTTGCACGTTGGGATCCCTTCCGCGATCTGATCACCATCCAGCAGCAGCTCGAGCGGCTGGCGTCGAGCGGGCCGCAAGGGTGGGCGCCTGCCGTTGACCTGTGCGAGACCGACACCGCCTTCATTCTCACCGCCGAGCTTCCGGGCCTCTCGCGCGAGCAGATCAGGATCGAGATCGCCGACGGCCGCCTCACGCTTCAGGGCCGGCGCGACGCGCGGGTCTCGTGCCAGCAATACCACCAGGTCGAGCGCGGGCACGGCGAGTTCTGCCGCACCTTCGCGCTGCCGCAAGCCGTCGACGCGGAGCACATCGCCGCTGACCTCGCCGACGGCGTCCTGACGATCACCGTTCCCAAAGGTCCGGCCACCGGGCCCCGCCGCGTTTCGGTCTCATGATCAAGCGCCTTTCCGCAATCGGCCTGGTGTTTGCCGCGGGCCTGGTTGCGGGCATCGCCGTGTCAGGCCGCGCGAGCGACCACGACGCCCTCGAGTCGCTTCCCGCCCGAATGGACACAGCCGCCGAACAAGGCAGGGCGGCCGCGCCGCCGGTGCAGGCCACCGCGACCGCCGGGCCGGACTTCACGCGCGTGGCCGCGCAAACCGTGAAGGCCGTCACCAACATCTCGTCGGTGCAGGCCGTGCGCCGGACGGCCTCGCCGTTTGCGAACGATCCGTTCTTCCAGTACTTCTTCGGCGACTCCGACGACATGTTCGGCCGGGGCCGCGCCGAATCCAGCCTCGGCTCGGGCGTGGTGATCTCGGCGGACGGCTACGTGGTCACCAACAACCACGTGCTCGGCGACGATGTCGCCGAGGTCACCGTCACGGTGGGCAACCAGCGTGACGTGCGGGCGAAGATCATCGGCGTGGACGCGTGGACCGACCTGGCCCTGGTGAAGATCGACGCCACCGGCCTGCCCGTGATCCCGTGGGGCGACTCGTCAAAGCTCAAGGTCGCCGAATGGGTGATGGCCGTGGGCAACCCGTTCTCGCTCAACCAGACCGTCACGCTCGGCATCGTCAGCGCGCTCGGCCGCGCCAACGTCGGCATCACGGCCTATGAGGACTTCATCCAGACGGATGCGGCCATCAACCCGGGCAACTCGGGCGGCGCGTTGATCAACTCGCGCGGCGAGCTGGTCGGCATCAACACGGCGATCTTCTCGCAAAGCGGCGGCTACCAGGGCATCGGCTTCGCCGTGCCGAGCAACCTCGTGCGGCGCGTGGTCGGCGACCTGACCAAGTACGGCCGCGTGCGCCGCGGCTCGATCGGCCGCGTCGACGTGATCGCGCTCAACTCGCGGCTGGCCGACGAGCTGCGGGCGCCCCGCGTCGACGGCGTGGTCGTCAACCAGATCTCGCGGCTGTCGGCGGCCTACCAGGCGGGCATGCAGCCCGGCGACGTGATCCTGTCGGTGAACGGACAGGCGATCACCGACCCCTCGCAGTTCATGCGCGTGATCGCCGACAGCGCCATCGGATCGACGGTCCGCATCGAGCTGCTGCGCGACGGCCAGCGTTCGACGCTGCGCATCGCGGTCGAAGCGCAGGTGGATCCGCGCCAAAGGCGACGCTGACGGATGCAGGCCTCGGCCATCCCGGCGCTGCCCCAGAACAGTCTTGAAGTCCTGCTCGCCCTGGCGATGGCCGTGGTCATCGCGGGGGCGCTGGCCCTGCTGGCCGGCCGCCTGACACGGCGCCTGCTGCGGTCGATCGAGGGCGAACGGTTCCAGACCAAGCCGATCACCGACGCCACCGTGAGCGTGGTGCGCCGGATCATGTTCGCGGTCAGCCTGCTGGGGCTGGTCTTCCCCGCGCTCGATTTTGCCGGCGTCGACCTGGCGGTCGGCCTGCGCGACGAGGACCTGGCGCGCTGGGCCACGCGGACGGGCGTGCGCGTGGCCTTGCTCCTGCTGCTGGCGTTTGCGGCCAACCGCTTCGCCGGATCCGTGATCCGCCGGGCCGAGCGCGAAGTCGTCGAGACCGGCGACGCCCACGGTCACGAGCGGCGCAAGCGCGCGCACACCCTGGGCGCGGCGTTCGGGCGCTTCGTGTCGGGGCTGATCTGGGTCACCGCGTCGCTCGTGATCCTGCGGGAGCTCGACGTCGACATCACGCCCGTGCTGACCGGCGCCGGCATTCTCGGGCTCGCCGTGGGGTTCGGCGCGCAAACGCTGGTCAAGGACATGATCGCCGGCGTCTTCATCATCGCGGAAGACCAGGTGCGCGTGGGCGATGCCGCGATCGTCAACGGCATCGAGGGCAGCGTCGAGGAGATCAATCTGCGGACCATCGTGCTGCGCAACCTCGAGGGCGTCGTCTACACGATCGCCAACGGCGACATCCGGACGCTGGCCAACCGATCCAAGGACTACGCCTATTCGGTGGTCACGCTGAACGTCAGCTACGACACGAATACGGATGAGGTGATCGAGGCCGTGCAGGCCGCCGCTGCCGAGGTCATGAAGGACCCGGCCCTGGCTTCGGCGATCCTCGATGCCCTCGACGTGCTCGGCATCGACGACTTTGCCGCCGCGCACGTCACGATGCGGTTCCGCCTCAAGACCCTGCCGCTCCGGCAGGCCGAGGTGGGGCGCGAGCTGCGCCGGCAGATCAAGAAGATGCTCGACGCCCGCGGCATCAGGATGCCCGTCCCCTACGGCCGCCTGCCCGACACCGACCGGTGACCGGCGAGGGTCGCGCGCCAGGGATGCTCGGTGCCGACGCGGATGCCGATGCGCGTGTCCCAGGCGACGGCCCCGGCAGCGATTCCGCGATCCTGGATCGTCAGCGGTCCCCGGGCCAGTGATCGGCGGTTGTCGGCGAGGGTGATGCCGAGCGCGCGCGTCAGGTTCCCGGGCCCCTTGCACAAGTCGGGATCGGCGACGGCGGGCTTCCCTTTTCGCCACGGCGCCCGCGATCGCCGGCGCCGCATCAAGGGCAGGCCCTCGAGCGGCGCCAGCGCGCGAATCAGCACCGCCGAGGGATGGCCTTCGTCCTCGGTGACCGCGTTCATCATGTCGTGAAGGCCGTAGTTCAGGTAAACGTAGGCGCGGCCGGGAGGGCCGTACAGCGGCGCGTTGCGATCGGTGCGGCCGGCGGCGGCATGACACGCCGGATCGTCTTCGCCGATGTAGGCCTCGACCTCGACGATAAGGCCCGACGCGGTGCCTTGGGCGGTCCGGTGGACGAGCACCTTGCCGATCAGATCGCGGGCCACGTCGAGCGTCGCGCGGGCGTAGAAATCAACGGGCAGGATCACGGCACCGGCGCGCCGAGCTCGGCCAGGTAGCCGCGCGCCTGCGCCCGCCGGGACTTGTCGTCCAGGGCCTGCTGAATCACGGCCAGCGAGCCGTCCTTGAGCAGCCGCTGGCGCGCGAAGGCCACGGCCAGCGCCGTCGCGTCCTTGCCCTCGGCCCAGCGGTCGGCGGCCAGGACCTTCACGACGTCGACGCTCGACGCATCGCCGATGCGCGCCAGCGCCTCGACGGCGCCGCCGGCGAGCGCGCGCTTCCGGGACTCCCGGTAGAAGTAATAGCGCTCGGTGATCGCCGACACGGCGCTCGGCTCGCGGACCAGCCCGAGCGCGTCCAGCGCCGCCAGCTGCTCGGTTTCGTTGGTGCGATTGAGCAGTGCGAAAAACGCATCGGCCAACCCCGGCGGCAGCACGCTCACCGCGGTGGCCTCGAAGGGCACGGCCAGCACGCGTCCGGCCACGCGCGCACCGGCGATGCGGGCCCGGCGATCCGCCGACACGATCATCTGGACCAGCGCCTGGCCCGCCGCCGCGACCTCCGCGGGCGCCGCCGCCCGGCCGGATCGCCCGGCCAGGATGCCGAACGCATACGCGGCGGCAATCTGGTCGCCGCCGGTCGACGAGGTGAGCATCGCCAGCGGACCGGCAAACGACCCCGCCGTCACCGGGATCATCGGCGTCACGCCCTCATCAAACGCGCCCTCGATCCCGCGCTCGGGCAACGCCACGCCATGACGCTGCATCAGATCGAGCAGGATCGGCTGCGCCGATGCCTGTCCGCTCGAGACGACGAGCGTGAACGCGGTCAGCCATGGCAGGAGCGCCGGCCGGATGATCGGTGTCATCGATGACTCACGGTCTGGAGGAGACGTCCGGACGACAGTATCTCGCGAATGTAGCGGCCGGTGTGCGATTCCTTGACGTGCGCGACCTGCTCCGGCGTCGCCATCGCCAGCACGCGCCCGCCGTCTTCACCCCCTTCGGGGCCGAGGTCGATGATCCAGTCGGCGACCTTGATGACGTCGAGGTTGTGCTCGATCACCAGCAGCGTGTGGCCGGCCTCGAGCAACTTGCGGAACGCGGCCAGCAGCTTCGCGATGTCGTCGAAGTGCAGGCCCGTGGTCGGCTCGTCGAGAATGTACAGCAGCCGCTCGCCGGAATGCGACGACAGGTGCGCCGCGATCTTGATGCGCTGCGCCTCGCCGCCTGACAGCGTGGTGGCCGGCTGGCCGAGCCGAAGGTAGCCGAGGCCGATCTCGTCGAGCACGTGGAGGCGCCGCATCACCTTGGGCGTGGCGCTGAAGAACGAGAGCGCTTCGCGCACGGTCATGTCGAGCACCTGCGTGATGTTCTTGCCGCGGTAGCGCACGTCGAGCACCTGCGACTTGAACCGGCGCCCGTCGCATTGCTCGCAGGGCACGAAGACGTCGGCGAGGAACTGCATTTCGACGCGGACCTCGCCCTCGCCCTGGCAGGCTTCGCAGCGGCCGCCGGGGACGTTGAACGAGAAGTGACTGGCGGTGAGGCCGCGCGATTTGGCGTCCTTGGTCCCGGCGAACAGCTCGCGGATCGGATCGAACGCCTTGAGATAGGTGACGGGATTGGATCGCGGCGTCCGGCCGATCGGCGTCTGGTCGACGAGCACGACGTCGCTGACGAACTCGTGGCCCTCGAGACGCTGGTGCGCGCCGACCTTGCGGTCCCAGTCCCCCTTCGCCCGCTTGATCGCGGCATAGAGCACGTCGTGCACCAGGGTCGACTTGCCGGACCCGCTGACGCCGGTCACGCACGTGAGCGTGTTGAGCGGCACCTCGATGTCGACGCCCTTCAGGTTGTGCTCGGTCGCGCCGAACAGGCGGATGCGTTGCGGCGACCCTTTGCGCCTGGCCGCCGGCACCGGAATGCTCAGCTCGCCGCGGAGGTACTTCGCCGTCAGCGATCGCGGCTCGTGGAGCAGGCCCTGCAGCGTGCCGGCAAACACCACGCGGCCGCCGTGCTCGCCGGCGCCCAGGCCCATGTCGACGAGGTAGTCGGCGACGCCGATCATGTCGGCGTCGTGTTCGACGACGATCACGGTGTTGCCCTGGTCGCGCAACTGTCGCAAGATCGCGATCAGCCGTTCGTTGTCGCGCGTGTGCAGGCCGATCGACGGCTCGTCGAGCACGTAGAGCGTGCCGACCAGCGCCGACCCGAGCGAGGTGGCCAGGTTGATGCGCTGCGCCTCCCCGCCCGACAGCGTCGACGACAGCCGATCGAGCGTCAGGTAATCCAGGCCGACATCGCGCAGGAAGCCCAGCCGGCGGCGGATCTCCTTCAGCACCTTGTCCGCGATCGCCGCTTCCTTGTCCGTGAGCTCGAGGTCGGCGAAGAACTGCTGCGCCTCCCGGACGGTGCGCGCCGACGCGCGGTCGATGGTGACGCCGCCCACCTGCACGTCGCGCGCCTCGCGCCGCAGGCGCGTGCCGCCGCAGTCGCCGCAGGTGAGGTAGCCGCGATACCGGCTGAGGAACACGCGGACGTGGACCTTGTACTTCTTGCGCTCGAGCCAGCGGAAGAACCCGCGCACGCCCTCATACGCCGCCGCCTGCCCTGAGCCTGTCGAAGGGTCGCCGTCGACGACAAACGCCACCTCTTCCGGCGTCAGATCGCGCCAGGGCACATCCATACGGATACCCTTGGCCTTCGCCGCCCGCTTCAGCTCCGCCAGCTGCGATCGGTAGTGCGGCTTGGTCCACGGCTCGACGGCGCCCTGGTTGATCGACTTATTGGAGTCGGGCACCACCAGGTCGAGGTCGAGCTCGATGATGTTGCCAAAGCCGTGGCAGGTCGGGCACGCGCCGAACGGGTTGTTGAACGAGAACAGCCGCGGCTGCGGGTCTTCGTACGGAATGGCGCACGTGCGGCACTCGAAGCGCTCCGAGAACACGTGCCAGACCGGCTCGCCCGCGTCGGCTAACTGCAGCGCCCACGCGGCGCCGCCACCCTCGGCGTAGGCGGTCTCAATTGAATCGGTGATGCGCGTCCGCGCGTCCGCCGCGGTCTTGATGCGATCGACCACCACCCGCAACACCGATGCCGTCTTCAACGCCGATGGATCGATGTCCTCGAACGCGACGGCCTGGCCGCCGATGAGGAGTCGGCCAAAGCCCTTCTTCCGCAGATTCCCGATCAACGACGCAGATAATGCAGAGTGATCGACCAGGGCCGCAGACTTGTCCGCCGAAGCGCGAAGCGCGAAGGCGGATGACGCAGACTGAACACTCTCTTGTTCGAGATCTTCCGCTTCCTCGCCTGACCCAGCGGATTCGTCATCGAGTTGCATGACCGGCAGATCGAACCCCAGCAGCAGGCGGCTCCCCTCCGGTAACGACAGGAGCTTCGTCGTCACGACCTCAGCGGTTTCCCGAATGACCATCTCCCCGCACTGGCGGCACATGGTGCGGCCGACGCGCGCGTAGAGCAGGCGCATGTAATCGTGAATTTCGGTGACCGTGCCGACCGTCGAGCGCGGGTTGCGGACGCTGTTCTTCTGGCGAATGGCGATCGACGGGCAGATGCCGTCGATGCGGTCGACGTCCGGCTTCTCCATCCGCTCGAGGAACTGCCGGGCGTAGGCCGAGAGCGACTCGACATAGCGCCGCTGCCCTTCGGCGTAGATGGTGTCGAAGGCCAGCGACGACTTGCCCGACCCGCTGACGCCGGTGAAGACGATCAGCTGGCCCGCAGGGAGCGTCAGATCGACGTTCTTCAGGTTGTGCGTGCGGGCGCCGCGAATGACGAGCGTCGAAGCGGTGGCAGAAGGCGGCATGGTCGGTCTGAAGGGGAAGGCCCACAGGCGCGAATTTCAGCCGCGCCTGTAACCTTTCATATTACCCCCGGCCGCGCCGCGGCACAACTCTCAACGTTCCTAACGGTCGGTCGTCGGGTTGCTGAAGGGTTTGCCCTTCCAGAAACTCGTCAACGTGGCGTAGCGTTCGGCGGCGATCTGCTTGTGGCCGGCCGCCGCGTGCGCCGTGACCGCCCCCATCAGCGAGCGGGCGCGATTCGGCATGCGGAGCAGGCTGGCCTCGAACGCGTCCGCGGCCTCGGCCGGCCGGCCGACGTGCAGCAGCGCCTCGCCGAGCAGCTCGTGCGACGGCTTCACCGGATCGGCGGCGCCGTTGGGTGGCCGCATGCTCTCTTCGATCTGCGCCGCTTCCTTCAGCAGCGCGATCGCCTGGTCGTTCTGGCGCTTGGCCAGCGCGATCGAGGCGGCCAGCTCCTTGTGCATGATGCGAACGCCCTTGCCGGCATCCGGTCCGCCGGGGCCCGGCGCCGCAGGCCTGCCCGCCGAAGCCTCGGCGGCGGCGGGAGCGGGCATGTGATCGGCATGCGCGCCGCCGGCGGCGTCCGCGCCACCGGGGGCGGCCTTCGCCTTGGCCGCGAGCATCGCTTCCATCTTCTCCGCCGTCGCCATGTCGCCGGTCTTCACGGCGCTCAACCCGTTGGCCAGGATGGTTTCGTTCGACGCGTTGTCGGCCACCGGCTGCACTTTCCATTCTTCCGTTTCGATGATGTAGCGGGCCCTCACGAGCGCCAGCGCGCCCGACGCGCGCGGGTTCTTGGTGGTCTCGGCCATCCACTCGAAGGCCTGGATGCGCTCGCGGGCGCCGGCGTAGTCGCCGAGCTGCAGGAACCCGTACTGGCCCCAGTCGCCGGAGTGCGACATGTCGCCGGGGACATCGCCCGGCTGCCAGAGCGCCTTGGCGACGTTGAAGGCGCGGATGTTCTGGTTGGCGACCTCGTTCCACATCCCGTGCTGGATGAAGATGTGGGTCGGCATGTGGACGGCGTGCGAGACGGCCGGCACGATCGAGGCGTAGGCGCGCGCGGCTTCGAGCGCCAGGGGCGCATGCACCGGATCGTCGAAGGCGTGAATGATGTAGTGCGTGGCACCCGGGTGGTTGGGGTTGCGCTTGAACACGTCCATTGCCAGCGCGCCGGCCTTGACGTTCATGCGCCCGGTGCGATCGTCGACCGCGCTTGATGCGCTCAGGATCGACAGTGCGTAGAACGTCTTCACCTCGTCGTCATTGGGGAACTGCGTGTAGAGGCGCTCCATGGCGTTCATGTAAGCGATGCGGCGCTGCCGCGAGTCGCCTTCGCCCCACAGCTCCTCCACCGCGTTCACGAAGCCCTTTTCGCGATCGGTCGGCGCCTTGGCGGCGCGCGCGGCGCGATCCGGCCCCAGCCGCGCGAGCACGGCCCGCGGTTCCTTGAAGTCCATCTGCGAGTTGAGCGGATGGTTGTAGCAGAGGGTCTCGCCCCAGTAGGCCAGCGCAAAGTCCGGCTGTGCCTTCTGCGCGAGCTGGAATTCGGCGATGGCCTGCTTCCAGCCAAAGCTGTGCAGGATGGCCACGCCGCGGAGGAAGTGCTGCTGGGCCGCGGGCGCACCGGACGTGGGGAACGAGAGCTGCCCCACGTTCTCGAGCTGGGCGGCGGTGGGCGCGACGAACGCAAGGGCGATGACGACGCAGGCAAGGAGACGACGCATGCAGGACCTCCGCGGGGATTCTACACGCTGTTGCCCGTCGTCATCCGCCGGAGGTAGTTGATCTGGCCAAGGTGATAGTTGAGGTGGCCGGCCAGGTGAATCAGGAACTGGCGCGTGGACATGGGCACGCCGACCACTTGCTCCGGGTAGGTGGCGGCAAGCGCTTCTTCCGGCAGGCCCTCGATGACGCGCGGGATCAGAACGCGGACCGACTCGATTCGCGCGATCAGATCCACCTTCTCGACGCCGCGTTGGCTGAACTCGAGCGGCCGATCGCGCGCGTACTCGACGTGGCCGAGCTGACGGCCGATGTACTCTCGCAGGTTCCCTTCCACATGCAGCGCGAGCGTGCCGGCGGCATTTGTCACCCCTGGGGCGATCTGCCAGAGGGTCGATGAATCGGGAAACGCCTCGAGTTCCTGGACGAGCCTGGCGAGGTCCCGGGAATAGAGCGCGGCGAGCTCGGTCGATAGCATCTGGCGAGTCTAGCCGGCAACGTCCACAATTCCGCCGCGAGTTGTGGCAGTCTATGGCCGGGAGAGGCTGGATATATGAGAACCCAACGCGCAACGTGGAAGCTGGCGGCTGTGGCGGTCGCCATCTATGCGGCAACCGGGCTGGCGCAGTCGCAGAACCCATTTGGCATCCCCACTCCCGACAAACCTCAACCCTCGGGCACGATCGAAGCGGTGCCCGGATCCCGCGCGCAGGGCTGGCTGTCGCAGGGCCGATCGGAAGTGCTCGCGCGCCATGGCATGGTGGCCACCAGCGATCCGCTGGCGGCACAGGCCGGACTCGAGATCCTGCGCAAGGGCGGCAACGCCATCGACGCCGCGGTCGCGACCGGCGCGGTGCTGGATGTGACGTCGCAGAACGACACCGGCATCGGCGGCGACCTGTTCGCCCTTGTCTACGTCGCCAAGGACAAGAAGCTCTACGCGTTGAACTCCGCCGGCTGGGCGCCCGCCGGTTGGACACCCGAGTTCTTCACGAAGCAGTTGGGGCAAACCCGGGTGCCCGGCAACGGCGTGAACTCCGCCACTGTGCCCGGCGCCATTTCCGGTTACGACGCGCTGATGAAGCGGTTCGGGACGATGACGTTCAACGAGACGTTTGACCGGGCCGCCCAACTCGCCGACGAGGGCTGGGCGCTCGCGGAGCGGCGCCATGGGGACCTGCGGGGCGCGGTCAAGGGACTGCTGGCAGATCCGGATTCGAAGCAGACATTCCTCAAGGGCGAGGACGCGCCCGCGCTCTACAGCATCATTCGCAACCCGGGGCTCTCGCGCGCGCTGCGCCTCATCCAGAAGCAGGGCCGCGACGGGTTCTATCGAGGCGAGATCGCCGACGCCATCGTCGCCAAGGTCGCCAACGGCGGCGGGGGGATGACGAAGAAGGACATCGAGGAGTTTCAGTCGGAGTGGGTCGAGCCGGTCTCGACCAATTATCACGGCCATGACGTCTTCGAGCTGCCGCCGCCGGGCCAGGGCTTTGCGGCGCTCGAGATGCTGAACATCCTCGAGGTCTGCGCTCCGGTCCTGAACGTCAACCTGGCGAGCCTGGGGCCGTCCAATCCCATGTCCTGGCACATGATGGTCGAAGCCAAGAAGCTCGCCTATTCGGATCTGCTGGCGCGCAACGCCGATCCAAAGTTCGCGAAGGTCCCGCTCGACGAGTTGCTGTCGAAAGCCTACGCCGCCAAGCTGTGCAAGAACATCGATCCGAACGTGGCGTCAGCGCCCAGGGTGGGCGGCGGCACCGACGGCGGCACGATCTACCTGACGACGGCCGATCGCTGGGGCAACATGGTGTCGCTGATTCACAGCGTGTTCAGCGTCTACGGCAGCCGCGCCACGGTCGCGCCCTACGGCTTCGTGCTGCACAACCGCGGCAGCGCGTTCTCGCTCGATCCGAAGAGCCCCAACCTCGTGGCGCCGCACAAGCGGCCGTTCCACTCGATCATCGCCGGCTTCGTGATGAAGGACGGGCAGCCGCTGATGACCTTCGGCAACATGGGCGGCAGCGTGCAGCCGGAAACGCACGCGCAGCACATGGTCAACCTGATCGATCACGGCATGAACGTCCAGATGACGACGGACGCGGCGCGGTTCACGCACAACCAGAACTCCAACACGCTGTCGCTGGAGACGGCGCTGTTCAACCTGGTCGGGGCGGCGTTGAAGGCCAAGGGCCACAACGTGCGCGCCGTCAGCGGCGGCGCGGTCGG
>MELE01000108.1 GCA_001768615.1 Acidobacteria bacterium RIFCSPLOWO2_12_FULL_67_14b
CAGGAAAAGGTCCCGCAGATCCACAATCTAAACTCGTTCCCGACGACGATCTTCATCGGCCGAGATGGGTTGGTGCGTGGCGTGCACGCCGGCTTCGCTGGTGCCGCCAGTGGCGCGTTCCACACGGATGCCAAGGCTGAGATTACGGCGACGGTGGAGCGGTTGCTGGCCGAAGCCAACACCACTCGGGCCAGCCAACAGTGATCGCACATCTATTGATCTGTTGAGCTGGTGAGCTTTTGATCGGTCTCGTGGTCTTTTGATCGCTTGATCTGGTGATCTTCGATTCGGCGATCGGTCCCAGGGGCGGGAAGATCGTCAGATTGGAGATCATCAGATCGTAAGCTCGCTAGACCGGATCAAGCGCTCACGAGATCAAGAGGTCAACAGATGTGGGTGACTGCGGGGCCGGAGGTTTGTATGAATCGGCCCACTGTGGTACGATGTTCCTCTTCAGTGTCGCGGGGTGGAGCAGTCCGGTAGCTCGTTGGGCTCATAACCCAAAGGTCGGGGGTTCAAATCCCCCCCCCGCAACCATCTGTACCGGCATTATGAGGTCGCCTGAATCAGGCGACCTTTTCGTTTGTCCGCCTACGCCGAAGGCTTCGGCGAGACTCGCCGAAGCGCGCAACGTATTCTGATGCGCGCGCGAAGGCGGTTGGGCGACGGTCAGCATTGCGGCCAGATTCCCTCTCAGCTCGATCCGCAACTGGCCCTCGTGCGGAGTCAAGACGATCGAATCAATGAGCCCACGGAGCGTCTCCGAGGCTTCCAGGCGGCTGCCATCGGCCTGGAGCGCGGCGGCGAGCTGTTCGACCTGCGTTCGGTAGAGGTCGGCCATGCTCGGATGATGGAGCGGTGGCGGCTCATGTGCGGTCTTAATCTGGTGAACAGGCCGGCCGTGTCTTCCTGATCGCGGCTGAATCGATCGAGCGATTCGGCGAGCACGACCTCGACTTCCTTGCGCAGCGCCGACTGCATCATCGCCTGGAAGCCGGGACGCAGCAGCGTCGCGCCGGACATCGCGTGATCCGAGTACTCCTGCCGTGTGTCGCGATCGTCTCCGCATGATAACTCCGGCCGTCGAAAGACGGTGACCCGAGGTTGTTGACGAAGCGACTCCAGAAATGCCGCGATGAGGGCCTATGACCTCAGTACCGTTCTGGCGAACGGCGCGGCGAATGCGCGTGCGCGCTCGGCGTTAGGACGCGAGGGCCAGTGGCGCATGGGACCGTGTAATGGATACGCGATTGCGGTGGTCGCGGCCACGGTCCAGGAGTCAAGAAACGTTCTTCGCGTCGTGGATGTGCACGGCGCGCCGAACGTTCATTGCGCTGGCGAGGCGAGTTCTGAGAACAAGCGACGGCAGTAGCCTTCCGACGATGACCCAGCGACCGGTGTCGGCTCCTTGGCGAACCAATGTGGTTGGCCGGTTGGAGACCTCTCGTTTCCGCTACGACACCGATGCTTTATGGGTGCTTGCTACACGTTCCCATGCGGGCAACGCGAGGAAGGGCCTCCACGGGTCTGAGCAGTGGAGGGGGTGGCAGCTGCCACGACGATGAAATCGAAAATACGCTCCTCGGCCCCCGTCGTCAAGCCCGGCCGTGTGAGAACGCAGAGTTAGCTGGGCCGAACTCTAAGAAAGTATTGCCAACCTATGGATGTTGCGTCGCTTTGGCTCTCAGATGTGACTCCGAACGGAACCCTTACTTCGGCGGCCCGAACGGCAGCGTCTGGCCGTCGGCGAGCTTCACCTCGACGCCCTGCGCGAGGCGGCCGGCCTTCAGCGTCGCGTCGGCAACCCCGCTAATACCCGTCGGCATGGTTTCGCGCAGCTTAGTACCGAGCGTTTGCGCGGCCGTCGACTGCGGCTTCGGGAGGAACACCGACACGCTCGTCGATATGCCCGGCTTCACCTGCCCGGCTGGGCCTAAACGCCATCCCGCCTTCATGAGGACTCGAATCACGTCTCCGGCGACCACCCATTGTTCAGACTTGCCGCTGTTCTGAACCGTCATCAGGAAGCAGACTGGCAGCTCGCCCGGCGGCATGATGACCGCGTCGATTGTTCCGGCGAACGAGACGCGTTTCGAAATGTCGTAGTGCTCCGACAGCGTCCCTTGCGCCAGGAGCGGCGCCAGTGACAGGACAGCAATCAACGTGACGATCTTCATCGTGTCGCTCCTCTTTTGAGTAATGTCACTCTTCGCGCAAGGCGCTCACCGGATCGAGGCGAGTCGCGCGACGGGCCGGCAGGTAGCAGCCGAGCGCTGCGACACCGGCAAAGGCCAGAGCCACCGCCACGAAGGTGGTGGGATCGGATGGGCCGAGCCCGAACAGCATCGCGCGCAGGTACTGCGTGAGGTTCAGCGCGCCGACGAGGCCGATCGCGATCCCGAGCCCGGCAAGTGCGGCACCCTGCCCAAGCACCAGCGCCAGAATCTTTGGGCGTGGCGCGCCGAGCGCCATGCGAATCCCAATTTCTCGCGTGCGGCGCGTCACCATGTAGGCGATCACACCGTAAATCCCGATCGCGGCTAGGACGGCGGCCAGCACACCGAGCACGCCGATCAGCGCCGCGTAGAAGCGCGGCTTGGCAATCGACATCGAGACCAGCGCGTTCATTGTGAAGACGTTCGTCAGCGCCGCGTCAGGTTCCGACTGCGCGACGATGCTGCGCAGATCGGGGACCAGCGTCGTGGGGTCGTCGTTCGTCCGAACGACGTAGAATCGGCCGCCGAGCACACTATCGGTCATCTGCAGCATGCGATCGCCAGGCAGCAATTGACGAAAGTCGAGGAAGAACTGCGGCGCGGGCTCGCGATCGAGCGTGGCCTGGCGGATGTCGTCGACCACGCCTATGATCTGCCACGGCGCCGGCCCGATCGAGTTGACGAGGGTGCCGACCGGGTTGTCCGCGCCGAAGTACTGTCGCGCCAGGCTGCGGTTGATCATCATGGCCGGCTGCGCACCGGCGCCGTCCTGCTCGCCGAACCATCGGCCGGCGACGAGCGGCACGCCCATCGCGCGCAGGTAGTCGCGGCTGACGAGGCGTGCCTGGGGAAGTTCCACCTGGCCACGGGCGAGGTCAGGCCGTTGCGGCACTGCGAACCGTAATCGCAGCGCGAGCGGCGCGAGCGGCAGCACGTTCGTCGCGCCGGCAACCTGCACGCCCGGCAGCATACGGAACCGGGTCAGGAACTCTTCATCGACAGCCTGACGCTGTTGGCTTTCCGCAAGACGTCCCTGCGGCATCACGACCTGAAAGGTCAGCACGTTTTCCGGGTCGTAGCCGATCGGCACGCTGGACAGCATCACGAAGCTGCGGCCGAGCAGACCCGCGCCGACCAGCAGTACCGTCGCCAACGCGATCTCGGCCACGACCAGCGCGCTTTTCGTCAGGTTCTGACGGCGGAAGCTGAGGCCGGCGGCCACCGACGCGGTCGCGTCCTTGATCACGTGGACTGGATCGATCTTCGCGAGATGCGATAGCGGCGCAAGGCTGCAGAGCAGTCCGGTTACCAGCGACGCCCCAGCGGCGAACAGCAACACTCGCCAATCGATCGCCACCTGATCGACCCGCGGCAGGATGGCGGTGCTGCCTGGCGAGAGCCACGCCGGCGCATTGACCATCGAGAGCGTCTTGAGGAGCGCGATGCTGCCGTAGGCGATGACAATCGCGGCCAGTCCGCCGGCAGCGGCGAGCACGACCGTTTCGGTCAGCATTTGGCGCGCGAGCCGGCCACGGCTGCCACCGAGCGCGGCGCGAATCGCGATTTCCCGCTCGCGATTGCTGCTGCGCGCGAGCAGCAGGTTGGCGACGTTCGCGCAGGCGATCAGCAGCACGAAGACGACGGTCGCAAAGAGGACGAGCAGCGCCGGCCGCACCGGCGCCACCAGTTGATCGTTCGCGCGTGTCACCGTAAATCGCAGCTGTTCGGACTCACCGTTAGGCGGGCTGCCTCGCAACTGTGTCCCGATCACATTTGCCTCGGCCGTCGCGGCCTCCAACGACACCCCCTCCGCGAGCCGCGCGATCATCGAAACCCGTGCGATGCCGGTCGTCGGCATTTCCGTCGGGACCAAAGAAACCCAGAACTCGGTCTGTGGATCCGGAAAGTCGAAGTCAGGTTGAGCGACTCCGGTCACCACATACGATTTGCCGTCGAGAATCAACGGCGTCGTCAGGATATTGCGGTCCCCTGCGAAGTAGCGTTGCCATGCTCGATGGCTGAGCACGATCCGCGGTTCCGCGCCCGAAGTCGCATCGCGCTCATCGAAGGCCTGGCCGATGAGCGGTGGGACGCCGAGCAGCGCGAAGAGCGCAGGCGACACTCGCCGTCCGTTCAAGCGCACGGCCTCGCCTCGGCCCGAGAGCGTCATCGCAACTGGCGAGTAGATCGCCATGTGCGACAAGGTGCGCGACTGCTCGCGCCATGCTGGGAATTCCCGTTGTTCGACGCCCGAGACGCGCAGCGCCTGGCCGTTCGGACTCAGCTCCGCCGGTACGTTCTCGACGAGGCGCACCAGGCGATCGGGATCCTTATAGGGAAGCGGCGTCAGCAGCAGTGTGTTGACGACGCTGAAGATCGCGGTGTTCGCGCCAATGCCCAGCGCCAACGTGAGCACCACCACCGAACTGAACGCCGGCAACTGCAGCAGCACTCGAACCGAGTACCGGACATCCTGCCGGAGGTCGTCAAGGAATCTCATCACGTCCAGTCCCGCTGATCCACGCCGGACGCGACCGATGGCCCTTCGATGCCGCGGCGCCCACGCGACGACACGGAGCGCCTCTCGAAAGAGCCAGAAGTGTGCGGCAGCCGGGCCGTCGGCCCGGGCGTGCGCCTCGTATTCCTCAACAGTGTCGCCAAGCACCCAGTCGCGATCCGCGGACGGTGTCGCGAGACGAATGACCAGCAGCGCCAATCGGTTCATCACAGTGCCTTGAGGCGCCGTTCGAGGCCGGCGGTCATACGCGCGTAGGCGTTATAGGCGTCTCGCACCGCCCGCGCACCGAGCGCGGTCAACTCGAAGTACTTCCGGCGGCGACCGCCACGCTCGGGGGTCGGTTCGCCGATGCGCGACCGTACGATGCCTTTCTGTTCAAGCCGGTCGAGCGTGGTGTACACGGCGCTGATGGCCAACGGCCGCCCTGCCCGGTGCTCGATCTCCCGCCGAATCGTCGCGCCGTACGCATCCGCCTCAAGGCGGAGGAGCGCGAGCAACACCATTTGCTCGAATTCACCGAGCGGAGCCAACATGGCGCGGGACTATTCCACATTGTGGAACATATGTCAAACGCGCCTAATCGCGAGTTGGAACCAGCTTGGCGAATGGCTCGGAAGATTTGATGCGCTCCGGCAACTCGCTGAGCCTCAGGGAGAGTAGTGTCTAAGTTAAACGGCCGAAAAGGGCGCGCGCCGTCGATGCCGTACACTAGCCACCGACTCGATGCAGCCCGCCCCCGTCAGCATCCAGCGTCCCTTTCGTTCCGGTCGTGGGATCGCGATCTTGGCCGTCTGCTTCGTGTTGGTCTCGGTCGTGGTCGAGACGGCTTACTCCTGGCGCAGCCTGGGAGACGCCTACTTTCTCGTTAAGGTCGCTGGTTGGATTCTGCTCTCGTGGGGGGCTATGCAAATCCGCGCTGGAAATCCAGGCGGTCTGGCATTCCTAGCCGCTGGATGGGGGTGGATGGCCGCGAACTTCTGGAGGGCCATCGCCGATCGGCTCACAGACATCAGCGCTGGTCAATCGCTCAGATTAGGATCCGTTGAGATCATCTTCGCGGGAAGTTGCTTAGCCGTCTGCCTTACCGGCCTAATACTGACTCTCGTAAAAGCCAATCGAAACTGAGACCACCCCTCCACCGCACAGCCCTCTCGACGAGGCTTTGACCGCACATGGCACGATGCCATAAAATGGTGGGCAATGCTGCCACAGCCGGAGGTGCGGTGACCAAAGCAACCACGGTCGATATTCCTGTCCTCGAATCAGGGAGTGTTCTCCGACGCATTCAAGCGATCCTCGGTGTCCACCGCCTTCGTACGGACCAGGACCTGATGAAGCTCGTTGAGGAGCGATTGCCCTCACGTGCGATCGATGCGTTGCGCCAGTCAGGGCTGACGGACGAGGAGGTCTACTCCCTGGTCGTCCCGCGGCGAACGCTGACCCATCGGCGCACACGACGCGAAGCACTGAGCCGCGACGAGTCTGATCGCGTGGTTCGAGTAGCGCGGGTGTTGGCGTTGTGCGAGGAGGTCTTCGGCGAGGACGAGCGCGCTTGGCGGTGGCTTCGTGACGCCAAGCGCCAGTTCCAGGGACGTGCACCGCTCGACCTGCTGGTCACCGAGGCGGGTGCACGACTTGTCGAAGAATTGCTCTATCGCATCGACGAGGGCATGGCTGCGTAAGTGATCCTGTGGCGAATCAGTAACCACGTTTCGCTGGCCGGCGCTGGCGGGATGCGAGCGTCGGGCGGTTGGCACACACGCGGTCGTCGAGTCGTTTACTGTAGCGAGAGTCCGGCAGCGGCGCTCCTGGAGATCCTGGTTCACTTCGAGATCGACGTTCGCGATTTGCCGACGCGCTACCGCTTGCTGAAACTTCGGGCGCCAGAAGCTCTCGTCGTTGAACACTTGCTGGCGACCGAGCTTCCAAAGGACTGGCTCGAACACACGGACCGCACGCGTGCTGCCGGCGATCGTTGGCTGCAGGCCGGTCGTTCGGCCTTACTGCGTGTGCCATCGGCCGTGGTTCCCGAGACGTTCAATGTTCTGTTGAATCCCGGTCACGCGCATGCTGGCCAGCTCGAATTGGTGCAGGTGAGCGAGCACGCGATCGATCCGCGCCTCCTCAAGTAGAGAGCGGGCAACGCCCGATGACGAAGTCAACCAAAGCGCGCGAAGGCGTGACTCATGGCACCGGCAATGTGTTCGCTGACCAGTTCGCGCTCGGGTCCGCGTGGAAGGTCGAGCTCCTGGACGAAGACATCTCGCGGATCGACGGCGTCGCGGTCGCGGGAATCGTCGTTGCGTTCACGAGGGTCGTTTCCCCATCTCGGATCATCGTCAAACATGGCGGCAAACCTCCGTTAAGTTCCAGCGTTGGTGTTACTTAC
>MELE01000109.1 GCA_001768615.1 Acidobacteria bacterium RIFCSPLOWO2_12_FULL_67_14b
CGCCCTTCTTCAGGGCCCTGGTGACGGTCGCGAGAAAGACGGCGACGATGCGGGAAGCCTGAGACTTGGTCGCGCCCGTCTCCTTGACGATTCTCGCGATCAGATTCTGCTTGTTCATCAGGCGGCGGCCTTCAGCGCGAGCGACTCGATGGCCTTGTCGAGCGTCGGGTCCTTCGCGGCGGGCGCCTGGCCGAACTCCACGTCAGGCTGCTCGACCGCGATGTCCGGCGTGAGGCCCTTCTCGTGAATGGCCACGCTGCCCGGCGTGAGGTACACGAGGTGCGTCAGCATGAGCGCGCTGCCATCCGGCAGGCGCACGAGCTTTTGCTGCGCGGCGCGCCCGAAGGTGCGCTCGCCGATGAGCGACGCGCGCTGGTTGCCCGCGAGCGCGGCGGCAAAGACCTCGGCGGCGCTCGAGGTGCCGTTGTCGGTCAGCAGGGCCGTGACCAGCGCCACGCCGCCATCACCGGCCGCCGCCGCTACCGCTTCCTTCTCCTTGCCGCGATCCTGCCGGTACACCAGCACGCCGCTCTTCACGAACAGCTTCGCGGCGGCGAGGCCCATCTCGGCGTCGCCAAACGCCGTGCCGCGCACGTCGATCACCAGGCGGGTCGCCCCGGCTTTCTGCAGCGAGGCGATTTCGCTCTTCATCTGATCAGCGGTGGCTTTGCCGAACTCGCCGACGCGGAGGTAGCCGACGCCCGGCGCCGCGATGCGGCCCTTCACCGGCGCCGCCGCAATCTCTTCCCGGGTCAGTTCCACATCGTGCGGTTCGGCGGCGTTGCCGCGCAGCACCGTCAGCCGGACCTTCGAGCCGGCCTTGCCGCGCAGCAGCCGCTGTCCTTCGTACACCGAGGTATCGCGCGTGGACTGCCCGTCGATGGCGCGAATGTAGTCGCCGGGCATCAGGCCGGCGCGCGCCGCCGGCGATCCGTCCCGCGACGCGATCACCCGCAGGTAGTACTGCCGCGTGATCTCGAGTCCCGTCTGGGCCGCGCCGGGCGCGTCGCCCTTGTCGTACAGCTTCACCTGCGCGACGTCGAGGTAGGCGCTGTCGGCGTCGAGGCCGTCGGCCAGCCCGTGCATGGCCCCATGCATCACCTTGTCGACGTTCACTTCCTCGACGTAGTTGTTCACGATCAGCGTGACCACGTCCTCGAAGATGCGGAGGTATTGATAGCTGTCTTCGCGGGCCATCGCCTTGCTCATGAACCCGCCGACGACGGCAAAGGCGATGATGGGCAGCGATACTGCCAGCACGAGAACCCGGCCGCGAACTTTCATCGTGATCTCCTGAGCCATTGTAGGGGATCGACCGGGCGGCCGTCGATCCGCAGCTCGAAATAGAGCGCCGCGCCTCCGGCGGGCACCAACCCGACCGTTCCGACGGCCTCCCCGCGCCTGACGCGCGCGCCCGGTGCCACCGCCGCCTCGGCCAGATGTCCGTAGAGCGTGAAGGCCGACGCGCCGTGATCGACGATCACGAGCACGCCGTAGCCCGCAAACGGCGCGGCGAACGCGACCGTGCCCTCGTGAACGGCCCGGGCGGTTGCGCCTTCCGGCGCCGCCACCTCGATACCATTTCGGACGATGGTGGTCCCGAAACGGCCGGCGGCGGACCGGCCGAATCCCGCCACGACCGTGCCCGCGATGGGCCACTCGAGATCGCCGCGGAAGGGACGAATCGGGAGGGTGACCGTGGTCGATGCCGCGCCCGCCGTGGCCAGCGTGCGTTCGAGCGCGGCCTGCGCGGCCTGCAGCTCGCTCACGTATTCGGCGGTCAGGTCGCGCCGGCGATCGAGGTCGTCGATCAACCGGTTTCTCGCCGAGACCGCCGCGTCGAGCGCCGCGCGCGCCGTGGCCGCTGCCTTCTGCGTCGCCGCGACCACGGCTCGCTGTTGATCGAGCGTGGCGGCCGCGGTTCGCTCGGCGGCGAGCGTGCGGCGATGTGTCTCGAGCCGCACGCGATCCAGCTCCGCCACGGCGGCCACGCCACGGCTCAGCCTCCCGAACGCCCGCACATCGTCGGCGGCGAGCAGCATCTTGAGGTAGCCGCCGCGGCCGCGCTTGGCGATCTCGACGAGCCGGCTCGCCACGCCGGGCGTTTGCGCCACGCGCGCGGCCTCGAGCGCCTTCACGCGGGCGGTGGCGGCATTGCGTTCGGCGGTCACGGCCGCGAGCTGCGCTTCGACCGTCGCCAGCTCTTCCCGCTTGATCGCGCGTTCGAGCTCGAGCTTTCGCAGGTCGCCGAAGACGGTGCGGGCCGCGGCGGCCAGCCGATCCGCCTCGCGCTGCAGCACGCGGATCCGCGCCGCCGCGCGCGCGGCCTGTGCCTGCACGTTATCGGCCGGCGTTTGCGCGTTCAGCGTCGAGGCAAGAACGACAGCACCCAGGCACCCAAGCACCCGAGCACCCAAGCACCCAAGCATGCCCGAATTATACTGAGCGGCGTGCGAGTGCTCGGGATCGATTACGGCGCGCGGCGCATCGGCCTGGCGCTGAGCGACGCCACCGCCACGCTGGCCTCGCCCTGGCGGCTGCTGCAGCGGCCGCCGTCGGACGCCGAAACGCTCCGCCTCGTCGTGGCGGAAATCACCGCGCTCGCCAGGGACGACGACGGGCTCGAAGCGGTCGTCGTCGGCTGGCCGCGCCGCCTCGACGGGTCCGCAAACGACCAGACGCCGATCGTGGAGACGTTCGCGCGCGCGCTCGAAGCGCAGGTCGCGGTGCCCGTGGTCCTGCAGGACGAGCGATTGTCGAGTCACGAAGCGGAGTCCCGCCTGGCCACCCACGAGCCCGACTGGAAAAAGCGCAAGCAGAAGCTGGATGCCGCCGCCGCCGCTGTGATCCTGCAGGACTATCTCGATGGCCGCCCGCGCCCGCTGAGCGGGGATGCATGATGCGGTGGCTGAAGCGGCTCCTGCTGCTGGCAGTGATCGGTGTCGTGGCGATCGGGGCGGGCGCGTGGTGGATGGACGCCCGGGTCCGGGAGCCGTTCCGGGGCTACGGCACCGCCGAGCAGTTCGTCGACATTCCGGCGGGCATCGGCCCCGCCACCATCGGCCAGCGGCTGGTCGATGCCGGCGTGATCCGCGACGCGTGGACGTTTCGGGCGGCGGTGCTGCTCAGCGGACGCGCCCGCGAGCTCAAGGCAGGCGAGTATCGCTTCGACGTGCCCCTGGATGCGCTGTCGGTGGTCGACAAGATCGCGCGCGGCGACGTCTACAAGCGGCTGCTCACGTTTCGCGAAGGCCTGACGATGGCGGAGATGGCCGCGGTGTTCGAACAGAAGGGGTTCGGGAAGGCCGCGGCGTTCGTCAAGGCGGCGTCGAGCGCCGCGCTGGTCGCCGATCTCGATCCGGCTGCGACGGACCTCGAGGGCTACCTGTTTCCGGAAACCTACGCGCTGCCCCGCGACACGCCGGCGGCCGACGTCGTCGCGCAAATGGTGGCGTCGTTCAGGAAGGCCTTCGATCGCGACCTGCAGGCCGCGGCGTCCGCCGCCGGACTCACCGTCCGCCAGGCGGTCACGCTGGCGTCGCTGGTCGAGAAAGAAACCGGAGCGCCGGACGAGCGTCCGCTGGTCGCCGCCGTGTATCGCAATCGCATGGCGCGCCGCATGGGTATGCAGGCGGACCCAACGGTGATCTACGCGCTGCAAAAGGCGGGGCAGTACGACGGCAATCTGTCCCGCGAGGATCTGAAGTTCGATTCGCCGTACAACACCTATCGCTACGCCGGCCTGCCGCCGGGACCGATCGCGTCGCCGGGCCGCGCGTCGCTCGAAGCCGCCGTCGGTCCCGCACCGGTGGACTACCTGTACTTTGTCAGCAAGAACGACGGCACGCACGTCTTCGCGTCGACGCTCGCCGAGCACAACCGGAACGTCTTCACCTGGCAGGTGGACTACTTCAGAAAACTCCGCCGGGCTCCGGGCTCGGGGCTCCGGGATCCGGGCCAGCGCTACCGCTAGCGTTCATTCCACTTGAGCTTCTGCCGGAGCACTTCGAAGTAGCTGCGCGAGGACGATCGCACGAGCCGCAGCGGCCTCGGCGCGCGCGCGATCGCGATCTCGTCGCCCTCGCGCATGTCGAACCCCGACTGCCCGTCGAACGTCACGTAGACGTTGCCGGCGTTGGCGCCGGTCGACTTCACGCGGACGTCGCGTTCGGCGGGAATGACGATCGGACGGTTGGTGAGCGTGTGCGGCGCAATCGGCGTGAGCACGAGGGCGTCCATGGCGGGGTGGACGATCGGCCCGCCGGCCGCGAGGTTGTAGGCCGTCGATCCGGTCGGGCTGGCGACGATCAACCCGTCGGCCCTGACCGACGCCACGAACTGGTCGCCGACCCAGACCGCGAGATCGATCATGCGCGACAGCGCCGTTCGGGTGAAGACGATGTCGTTGAGCGCGACGTGGGTCGAGGGCGCGAGGCCGGCGCGCGTGGCGACCGCGCGCAGCATCATCCGCTCGTCGTGGGCGGCGCGGCCTTCGAGCACCGACTCCAGCGAGGAATAGATTTCCGGCCGCGTGATCTCCGTGAGGAAGCCGAGCGAACCGAAATTGACCGCGAGGATCGGGATGTCGCGGTCCGCTTCGGCGATCGCCTTGGCGAGCGCCAGCAGCGTGCCGTCGCCGCCGAGCACGAGCACCAGGTCGACCTCGCGCGGCAGGTCGGCCCGTTCGGCCACGCGCCGATCGCCCGCGCCGAGCAGGGTCGCCGCGGCCAGCTCCCACACCGCCTCGACGTTGTTGCTGGCGAGCCACTGCTCGATGCCGGCGAGCGTCTCGCGGGCTTCGACGAGCCCCGGCTTGACGGCAATTCCTATGCGCATTTCCAACTCTTGACTCTGCCCTCTTAACTCCGCACTCGCAGATGCATCAGGAACTCACGGTTCCCATGGGCGCCGGTGATCGGTGAGTCGGCCAGGCCGACGCGCTTCAATCCTACTTCAGCCGCGGCAGCCTCGACGGCGGCGATCACGCGGGCGTGCACGGCCGGGTCTTTCACCAGCCCGCCCTTGCCGACCTCCGCGCGGCCGGCCTCGAACTGCGGCTTCACGAGCGCGACGATCTCGGTGCCGGGGGCCACCAGCGCCGGCAGTACCGGGAAGATGTGCCGCAGCGAGATGAACGAGACGTCGATGCTGACGCGCGTGATCGGCCCGCCCGCGTCGGGCAGATCGCCCGGCTTGAGATGGCGGGCGTTGGCGCCCTCGATCACCGTGACGCGGGGGTCGCTGCGGATCTTCCAGTGCAGCTGGCTGTGCCCGACATCGAGCGCGATCACGTGCGCGGCGCCGCGCTGCAGCCAGACGTCGGTGAACCCGCCCGTGGAGGCGCCGACATCGAGCACGATCGCGCCAGCGGGGTCAATCTGAAACGTGTCGAGGGCGAAGGCGAGCTTGATGCCGCCGCGGCCGACCCACGGATGATCGGGCCCGATCAGCTTGACGTCGGCGTCGACGGGAACCATGGTGCCGGCCTTCTCGGCCCCGTGTCCGCCGACAGCGACCTGGCCGGCGAGGATCAGCGCGCGCGCCTTCTCGCGCGATTCCACCAGCCCGCGTTGCACGAGCAGCGTGTCGAGGCGCGTCTTCTTCACGGCGGACACAGCCGGTGATCGCTCCATCATGCCGGAACGTGCCGCCGGTATCGCATCGGCCGGTACGCCGGGAACCACATCGCGCGGCTCACGGTCTCTTCGAGACCGGGCAGCACCTCCGGCGCCGCGTGGCCTTCGGCGACGGCGCGGCGGATCACGGCGCACGCCACGGCGTGTGAGCAGTGCCGGATGCGCGTGAGCTCGGGGTAGACCGCGCCCTGATCCAGATCCGCCTGGCTGACCAGCTGCGCCAGCGCGCGGGCGGCATCAAGGAACATGGCGTTGGTGGCGCGCCGTACGCCTCCCGCCCACAGACCCAATCCGACGCCCGGAAAGACGAACGCATTGTTCCCCTGTCCGATGCGGTGCGTCCGGCCGCCGTAAACGACGGGATCGAACGGGCTGCCGGTCGCCACGATGGCGCGGCCATCGGACCACCGAATGGCTTCCTCCGCGGTGCACTCGCTCTTGCTGGTCGGGTTCGACAACGGGAACACGATGGGACGGTCGTTGGCCGCCGCCATCGCCCGGATCACCCCTTCCGTGAACAGGCCGGAGGTGCCCGACGTGCCGACGAGGATCGTCGGCGCGAAATTGCGGACCGTTTCTTCCAGCGTGATGTGCCCGGGATCGCGGCACACGTAGGACGCCACGTCCGCAACCGGCCGGGCGTAGGCCGCCTTGAAGTCCTCCATGTCCGCCCGTGCCTCGGTCACCAGTCCCCGGCTGTCCACCGTGCAGATGCGGCGCCGCGCCTCCTCATGGGAGAGCCCGGCGTCGCACAGGGCCGCCACGAACAGGTTGGCAATGCCCTGCGCGGCCGCTCCCGCTCCGCCGAGCACGACGCGCTGGTCGCGCATCGCCTGCCCGGTGATCCGCAGGGCCGCGTACAGGCCGGCGACCACGACCGCGGCGGTGCCCTGGATGTCGTCGTTGAACGTGCACAAGCGGTCGCCGAAGCGCGCGAGCTGGGTGATGGCGTTCGCCTTCAGGAAGTCTTCCCACTGCAGCACGGCGGCCGGGTAGACGCGCATCACGGCCTCGACGAACCGATCGATGAAGTCCTGGTACTCGGCGCCGCGAATCCGCTGGTGCCGCAGGCCCAGATACAGCGGGTCGTTCAGCCGTTCCTGGTTGCCGGTGCCGACATCGAGCATGATCGGCAGCGTCAGGTAGGGCGGGATCCCGGCGCACGCGGTGTAGAGGGACAGCTTCCCGGTCGGGATTCCCATCCCGCCAACCCCTTGGTCGCCGAGCCCGAGGATGCGTTCCCCGTCGGTGACGACGATGACCGCCGGCGGCCGGGCATGATTCGCCAGGATGGCGTCGATGCGGTCGCGCTGCTCATACGAGATGTACAGGCCGCGCGGGCGGCGGTAGATGTGAGAGAACTGCTGACAGGCTTGGCCGACCACCGGCGTGTACACGATCGGCATCATTTCGGCGATGTGGTCGTGGACGAGACGGAAGAACAGCGTCTCGTTGCGGTCCTGCAGGCTGGCCAGGTGGATGTATCGCTCGAGCGGTGTCTGCTTGACGCGGTAGTTCTCGTACACGCGGGCCAGCTGCTGGTCGATGGTGCTGATGGCGGGCGGTACCAGCCCGTCGAGGCCGAGCGCTTCGCGCTCGGCCGCGGTGAACGCCGTGCTCTTATTGGTGAAGGGATCGCGGAGCAGGGGCTCGCCACGCATGTCGACTGCGATGTATTCCTCGCCCGTGACGCTGTCGTGCTCGATCGACCACTCCATGATTCTCCGTCCTGTCATTCTCGCTCGTGCGGTTCAGAGAATGAGCCGCATCTGCTCCAGCCGCTTCTTGTGATGTGGCGATCGCGCGTACAGGGCGCGGATGCCGGGAACCAGGTAGTTGAACGGCGACGCGCCGTCGGCGTACGCCTTCTCCTGGTGATCGAGCGCCCGCTCGCGTTCGCCCAGCGCGGCGTAGATGTAGACGTAGCACTGCGGCGGGACGTAAGTGTCTGGCGCCTTCGCACCGAGCTCGGTGACGAGGCCGAGCGCCTCATCCCGCATGCCGAACTCCCCGTAACAGCGACCCAGAAGCCCAAGATAGAAGGGTGCTCGATGGCTCAATGAGGCTGCCTGCTCGAGGTCCGCGACCGCGCCGGCACGCAGCGACTTCCCCAGGTAACACAGGCCACGCATGTGCAAAGCAAACACGTAGTCCTGGTCGAATCGCAGGCATTCGCTGCAGAGTTCAATCGCCTCGTCGTACTGGCCGGCGAGGTACATTGTTTGCGCGCGTGCAGCCGCGACGAATCGTGACGAGGGGGCCAGCGCGTGGCCGCGCTCGGCCTCGGCAAATGCCGCATCTTCACGACCCAGGAGCATCAGCAGCCACGAATAGTGCACGTGCGCCAGCGGATTCGACGGGTCAAGGGCCAGCCCCCGCCTGAAGGCCTGCTCGGCCCCATCCCAGTCCCAGTCGCCCCCGAACTTCGCGAGCGCCACGTCGATGAAGGCCGGCCCGAGAGTGGGATCGATGGCCAGCGCTCGTTCGGCCGAGCGGGCGGCCACGGCAAAGGCGAGCTGCGGCTTGACCAGGGAGTAGAAGCCCAGGAAGTTGTAGGCACTGGCGAGCGCGACGTGCGCGAGCGCAAACTGCGGATCCTTGTCGATCGCGTGCTGAAAGTGTTCGATCGCCGGACGCCAGCCGCCCTGGAAGCACGACTTCCAGAGGTACTGGCCTCGCTTGAAGGCGTGGTACGCCTCCGGCTCCTGGGAATAGCGCCGGGCCGGCGCTTGCGACAACGCCGCCGCGATGCCGTCACACACCTCGCGGGCGACATCGGCCTGAGTCGTCAGCGCGTCACCGAAAGGGCGATCGATCACGACGGACGGCAGCACGGCCTTCTCGTGTGCGGCGTCGATCAGGTTCATGGTGACACGGACACGTTCGGGGGTCCGTTGAAGGGTGCCTTCGAGAACCATGGTGACGCCGAGGCGTGTGGCAATCTCGCGAACCGACTGGCCGGCCAGCGCGCGCGTCGACGTGCGCGGCGCGACCCACAGGTCCGCCACGCGGCTCAAGCGGCTGCTGAGATCCGCCGCCAGCCCATCTCTCAAGGCGATGACGTCCGGCTCGGCCGCGCCGACAATGTCGAATGGCAGCACGGCCACCGATGCCGACCCGGTCGAGGATTCCCCTGCGGTCGGCACCGCATTCCGGCCTCGCCGCAACGCGCCGAGCTCGGCCCGTACCGTGGCCGCCGACTGGTAGCGACCATCCGGATGCTTCGAGAGCAGCGTGTCGATGATCCGTTCAAGTTGAACCGGATGGTGCGGCGCCAGCTGCCGGATCGGTAGGTGCGGCTGGACCTGGATGGCCGAGCGGAGCGCGTGCCTCGGCAGGATGTCGAACGGACGCGCGCCGGTGGCCATCTGATAGAGCACCGCCCCGAGCGCAAAGAGGTCGCACCGGTAGTCGAGCGCGGCGTCGCCCGCCAGCTGCTCCGGTGACATATAGTGAATCGTTCCGGCCACGGCTCCCGCGCTGCTGAGGTCGTCCGTGGTGTGGCCATCTCCCGAGGACCGTGAAAAGTGCTTCGCCAACCCGAAGTCCAGGAGCTTGACGATCCCGCCAGTGGTAAGGAAGATGTTGCCCGGCGTGAGGTCGCGATGAACGATACCCTGCTCGTGCGCGGCACCAAGTGCGTCGGCGACCTGGCTGGCGACGTCGACGATCTCGCGAAGCGACAGCGGCTCGCCCAGGAGCCGGGATTTCAGGCTCGCTCCCTCGAGGAGCTCCATCGCGATGAAGGCTTGCGCGTCGTTCGCACTCACCTCCAGGACCGTGCAGATATTCGGGTGGTTCAGCGAAGACGCGAGCCTGGCCTCACGCTTGAAGCGCCTGGCGGCGTCAACGTTCTTCGACAGCTCTTCCTTGAGCACCTTGATCGCCACCGAGCGGGGCAGCCGGGTGTCCTGCGCTTCATAGACCACCCCCATGCCGCCGGAGCCGAGCGTTCGAATGATATAGAAATGAGAGATCTGGCGGCCGATCACGTCACGCTATTGTCTCGCGTTCCGGCGTCGAACCGCGTCCAAAACGTCACGAGGTCGAGCTGTTCGTGAAGCGCCCGGAACCCTCTGGCGATCAGGCGTCGGATTCGACCCTGGACGTCCTGGCGCGCGCGCAGGGCGGCGATGAGTTGGCCGCGAAGATCTTGATCGAACGCGCGCTGCCCTCGGTCCGGAAGTGGGCGCGCGGACGGCTTCCGCGCTACGCGCGCAGCGACGGCGACACGGAAGATGTTGTCCACGACGTGCTGCTGAGGACCCTCAGACACATCAAGCGTTTCCAGCATCGCACGGTCGGCGGCTTGCAGGCGTACCTGCGGGAGGCGGTCCTCAATCGGGTGCGCGACCTCATCCGCGGCGCCAAGAGACGCGGGCCCCACTTGGCTGTCGATTCGGAACTGCGCGATTGGCATCCGTCTCCCCTTGAGGCGGCCATCTTGCGGGAGCGACAGGACCGGTTTCTCGAGGCCCTCCGGAGACTCCGGCCCGCCGACCGGCAGGTCATCGTCTGGCGCATCGAACTTGGATACACCGCGGACGAGATCGCAAAACACCTGGGCAAATCCAAGGCCGCAGCCGGGATGACCGTGACGAGGGCGATGACGCGGCTCGCCAAAGAACTCGACCTCAAAACCGACCCTTCGAGTACTGCCTGTTAGCCATCCGGCGGTCTGGCGTTTACCTCTATGCGGGCTGCTCCCGCCGAGGTGTCCATGTATCGCCAATTGCCCAAGGTCGTTCTCGCGCTCACCGCCGTGATGTGGGCGTGTGGTGGGTGCAGCTCATCCGCCACCCCGACATCGCCCAGCGCGACCGCACCGGTATCGCAGACGAGTCGTCCACCGACGCCGATCCAATTGACCGGCTTTGTACTCGACAGCGGGTTCAGGCCCATCGCGGGCGCCCGTGTCGAGGTCGTCGACGGCCCACAGGCAGGCATATCGGCCACCGCCGACGCGTCCGGTCAGTTTTCGTTGACCGGGAGTTTTGACAACGTCACCACCTTCCGTGCAAGTGCGGACGGTTACCGGGGCGCCACTCAACCGTGGAGCTGCAGCGTCAGCGAGTGTCTTGGGGCCGGCGGTGCGCGGCCCTGGTTGGGGTTCTATCTGGCCCCACTCGCGCCACCTGTGAACATTGCGGGTGACTACACCCTGACCTTCGTTGCGGACGCCGCGTGCCTTGACCTCCCGATCGAGCTGCGCACTCGGACATATGCCGCGACGATTGCACCGGAGGACAGGAAGCACATCCCGGCCAACACGTCGTTCGCGCTCACGGTCAGCGGAGCGTCATTCCTCGGCACTTTCGACTCGTTCACGATTGGTGTCGCGGGGGATTACCTCGGGTTCTGGCTCCATGGCGGCCACGACCCGCCTGTCGTGGAGCAGTTAGCGACGAACGCGTACCTGGCGTTCAGCGGGAATGCGGCGGCGTCATTGCCGTCATCGTCCGGGTCCCCGATCTCCGCGGCTTTCGAGGGCTGGATTGACTACTGCGAGCTGAAGGCACCAATGGGTGCTTACTACAACTGTGGAACGTCGAACTGGACCGGAGAGCCGATTCCGGGCCAGGCGGTGACGTACGCACACTGCGAGTCGAAGAATCACCGGCTGATCCTGACGCGGCGATGACCAGCAAACTGCAGCTTCTCATAGGGGGAACCACGTCTCGCCAACCGCTTCGTGTCGTTGTCGCCCTGGTCACGCTGATCGGGACGAGTGCGGGCTGCAGCACGGCGTCGATTCCGACCTCGCCCTTTGTGACCGGCCCGGGGCCACTGGGGATCTATACCCTGTCCGGCGTGGTCGTCGCGCCGACGCCGTCCGGGCTGGTTCCGGTCGAAGGCGCGCGGGTGGAAATGGGAGGCTTGCGCGCCTACGTCGGCGGTTTCCCGCTCTTCGCGATCACCGACGCGACTGGGTTCTTCAGTATTTCGATGCTGTCGGCGGCCACGACTTCGGTCTGGGTGTTCAAACGCGGTTACGAAACTGGCACATGGAACGTGACGATCGACGGCGACACACGACTCGACTTTCAACTGCTCGCAATTCGAACTTACACCCTCTTTGGCATCGTCTCTGAAATCACGCCGACGGGGCTCGCGCCTGTCGAAGGCGTCGAAGTCTATTGCGACTCGTGTGGTGAGTTTGGCCACACGTTCACCTACACGGACGCCAAGGGGGCCTACAGTTTTTCAGGGGTGTATGGCGGCCTCACGCCTCTCCTGATAAGGAAAACGGGCTTCCAGGTCGTTGACCCGGCGCGCACGTTGCCGGACGGGACCGGCACGAGGAACGCGACCGTCAACGGCGACACAAGATTCGACATCGCGCTCGTTCGCCGCTGATGCGCCGTTAGCTCGTGCGGTTCACAATCCAGCCGGCAATGTCGTCGAGCCGCGAATCGAGCAGCCCGGCGCTGTCGAGCGCCTGCCGTGCCCGCGCGTGGCATTCGGCCGCCAGCGTCCGCGACCGGTCGAGGCCAAAGAAGGCGGGATAGGTGGGCTTGCCGGCCGCCTCGTCTTTCCCGGCCGTCTTGCCGAGCGTGGCCGCGGCGCCCTCGACGTCGAGGATGTCGTCGACGATCTGGAACGCGAGGCCGATCTCGGCGGCGTACGTGTCGAGCGTTCCGGCCAGCCGGTCGTCGGCGCCCGCCATCACCGCGCCCGCGGCCACCGCGGCGCGGATCAGCGCGCCCGTCTTCCGCGCGTGCATCGCCTGCAGCCCATCCGCGTCGAGTGGGGCCGCGGATGACGCCGACCCATCCACCAGGGCCGCAGATGACGCCGATGACGCAGATTTCGAATGCGAGTTCACCGCTGCCAGATCGATCGCCTGTCCACCGACCATTCCTGCCGGTCCCACGGCTTCAGCGACGATCGCCAGCACGCGCAGCTTGCGCGCCATCAGCGTCGGGTGCAGGCCCTGCGGCTCCCGCGCGAGCAACTGGAACGCCGCGGCCTGGAGACCGTCGCCCGCGAGGATGGCCATGCCCTCGCCGTGCACCACGTGCGAGGTCGGCCGACCCCGCCGCAGGTCGTCGTCGTCCATCGACGGCAGATCGTCGTGGATCAGCGAGTAGGTGTGGATCATCTCGAGGGCGCACGCCGCGGGCATGGCGGCGTCGCGCGCGGCGGCCTCGGAGGTGCCCATGGCTTGCCCGGTGCCCTCGGCGGCGGCCAGCACGAGCAGCGGCCGCAGCCGCTTGCCGCCGGCCATCAGGCTGTAGCGCATCGCCTCGAAGACGACGGCGGGGCAGGCGGGCGGTTTGGGCAGCCAGGTCTCGAGCGCGGCGTCGACTTGCTTCCGCCGCGTGTCCAGGTACTCAGCGAAGGTCACGACTCTCCGTCGTCTTCGTCCGGAAGGCGCAGCGACGCCGGCGCGGCCTTGAGCTCGCCGCGCTCGTTGACGATCTCGATGCGGCGCTCGGCCTCTTCCAGGCGGGAGTGGCAGAACCGCGACAGTTGCACGCCGCGCTCGTAGAGCTCGAGCGATTTTTCGAGGGCCAGGTCGCCCTCTTCGAGCTTCTTGACGATCGTCTCCAGCTCGGCGATCGCCGCTTCGAAGTCTTTAATGGTTGGGTCCATGGGTCTTCGTAACCGTGGCGTCCAGCGCGCCGCGCTCGAGCGTCACCGTGATGCCGTCACCGGGTCGGAGCGTCGACGCGTCCCGAATGATACGCGTTCGCGCGGCGTCCCAGGTCACCGCGTAGCCGCGGCCGAGCACGGCCAGGGGGCTCAGGCCCTCGAGCCGCGCCGCCAGCCCGCCGAAGCGGCCCTGGACCAGGCTGACGCGGCGGCGGGCCGCCGCGGCCAGCTGCGCCTCCCGCGAGACCAGCCGCGTGCGCACAGCGGCGAGCCGATGGCGGGGATCGAATTGATCGAGCGACCGCCGCAGCGCCTCGTGCCGCCGCGCCTGGCGCGCCAGCGCGTGGCCGACACCCTGCCGGAGGGCCGATGCCAGCTCCGAGACATGCCGCCCGCGGAACGCGAGCCGCCCCGGGAAGCCGGCGTAACCCGAACGCGCCTCGAGCGAATGGAGCCGCGATTCGAGCCGGTGCACGCGGCTGTGCATGGCGCCGTCGAGACGTTCGCCGATCCGCGCGATGTGCGAGAAGAACTCGTCCTTCCTGCGGACGACCAGCTCCGCCGCCGCCGAAGGCGTGGCCGCGCGCAGGTCGGCAACGAAGTCGGCGATGGTCACATCGGTCTCGTGGCCGACGCCGGAAATCACCGGCACTGGCGACGCCGCGATCGCCCGCGCGACCACTTCTTCGTTGAAGGCCCAGAGGTCCTCGAGCGAACCGCCGCCGCGCGCCACGATCACGACGTCGACGCTCTGCACGCGCGTGACGAGCTTCAGGGCGCGCGCGACCTCGCCGGCCGCGCCTTCGCCCTGGACACGCGTCGGGGAAATCACCAGGTGCGCGTTGGGATAGCGCCGCCGCAGCACGCGGACCATGTCGCGCAGCGCGGCGCCGTCGATCGAGGTGACCAGGCCAATCCGCCGTGGCAGCGCCGGCAGCGGCCGCTTGCGTCCCGCCTCGAACAACCCCTCGGCCGCGAGCTTCTTCTTGAGCTGCTCGAAAGCCAGCTGCAAGGGCCCGAAACCCCGCGGCTCCATGTGCTCGCAGATGATCTGGTATTCGCCCTTGGGGTCGTAGACGCTGATCTTCCCCCGTGCGATCACATGCAGGCCATCGTCGGGTTTGAACTTGAGGTAGCGCAGCGCCGACCGGAACATCACGCCCTTGATCTGCGACGCGCTGTCTTTCAGCGTGAAGTACAGATGCCCGGTGTTCCACAGCCGCGCGTTCGAGATCTCGCCTTCGACCCAGACGTTCGTGAATTTGGTTTCGAGCGCATCGCGAATCGTCGCCGACAGCTCGCTGACGGTCAGCACCTCTCGTGCGGGTGCCGATGGTGCGGGCATGATTGGCACCTTAGGCACCAACCCCTTAGGCACCTCAGGCACCGTACGCACCATAGGCACCTGAGCAGGTGCCGCCGTTGGTGCCGGAGGCGGTTCCTCGTCGAAAGGCAGCTTGCTCATGCGGTTGGCACCGCTCGACCGAGCTCGGGGCTGGCCGCCGACGCGGCATCGGTGATCGTCTGAAGTTGTGCCTCCGTGAGGGCCACCCGTTCGATCGCGGTGGCCTTGCCGGTTGCGGGATCCGCCGTGACCGTCACGCCGTGCAGGCGCGCGTCACCGCTGGCCGGCTCGAACCGGACGGGCAGGCCCGACACGAACCGCGCGATCACCGCGGCGCGGTCCATGCCGATCACCCCGTCGTGCGGTCCGGTCATGCCGACATCGGTCAGGTACGCGGTGCCGCCCGGCAGGATGCGCTCGTCGGCCGTCTGCACGTGCGTGTGCGTGCCGACGATTGCCGACACCTTGCCGTCAAGATACCAGCCCAGCGCCATCTTCTCCGACGTCGTTTCGGCGTGCATGTCGACGAAGACAACCTGCGCCCCGCCGGCCCGCACCCGCTCGATCTCCCGCTCCGCGGTGCGAAACGGATCGTCGATCGCATGGAGGAAGACGCGGCCCATCACGTTGACGACGCCGACCTTCACGCCGTGGCGGCTGAGCGCAACATACGAGCCGTGGCCCGGCGTGTCGGCAGGGTAGTTGGCCGGCCGGAGCAGACGCGGTTCCGCGCCGATGAACTCGAGCGTCTCGCGCTTGTCCCAGACGTGGTTGCCCGACGTGATCACGTCGATGCCCGCGGCCAGCAGCTCGTAAGTGTTGTCGCGGGTAATGCCGGCGCCGCCCGCCGCGTTTTCCCCATTGGCGATCACGACATCGGCATCGAGGGACGCGGCCAGCGCCTTGAGATGACGCCGGACGAGATCGCGGCCCGGACGGCCGACGATGTCGCCGATGAAGAGGAGCTTCATTCGCCCGGCCGTGTGGCCGGCGTTTCGACCGGGATGAGAATCCCCTGCCCGCGCCGCTCCTGCAAGCGGGGGAGCACGATGTGTAACTCGCCGTTGGCCAGGCGCGCACGCGCCGCCGAGGCGTCGACCGCCGCCTGTAGCCGCACCGCCCGCGCAAAGCGGCCGAAGTCCCGTTCGACCAGGTGAAAGCTCGCGGGCACGCGCTTCGACGGCTCCGGGCGCTCCTTCTCGCCGACCACGAGGACGACGCCGCCTTTGATCAGCACCCGCAGCGCGTCGGCCGACACGCCGGGCAGATCGAGCACCACCTCCACGCTGCGCTCGGTCACGAACACGTCGACCACCGGCATGCACTCGCCCGCGACCACATGCCGGCGATCCGGGCGGCGCCGCGCCAGGTCGTCGAACAGGCGGTGGACATCCTGGGCCAGGTGGGCAGGATCGATGTCGAGGGCGCTCGAAGAAAACGCGGCCATTCCCTTCGATTCTAGCGCGGTCTGAGACCTCAGCCTTAGCCCGGATCTTGGAGAAACCGTTGGGTTTAGACCCAGTCCCATTATATGAGTATATAAATATCAGATTACTTGCTTGACAAGCACTCATTAATGGCCGAGAATCGATCTTGTCCGGGAGGACACTAGAAGATGGCAAACAACGGCAGAGTGATCGGCATCGACCTGGGCACGACCAACTCGGTCGTCTCGGTCATGGAAAACGGGCAGCCCACGGTGATCGTGAACCAGGAGGGCGCTCGCACCACCCCGTCGGTGGTCGGTTTCGGCAAGGACGGCGACCGGCTCGTCGGCCAGGTGGCCAAGCGTCAGGCCGTCACCAACCCGGAGAACACGGTGTTCTCGGTGAAGCGGTTCATGGGTCGCCAGTTCAGCGAGGTCGCCGAAGAAGTCAAGCGCGTGCCGTATTCGGTGGCGAAGATGCCCAACGGCGACGCCCGCATCAGCGTGCGCGGCAGGCAGTACTCGCCCCCCGAGATCTCGGCGATGGTCCTGCTCAAGCTCAAGCAGGCCGCCGAAGACTACCTGGGTGAGAAGGTCACCGACGCCGTGATCACGGTGCCGGCGTACTTCAACGATTCGCAGCGCCAGGCCACCAAGGACGCCGGCCAGATCGCCGGCCTCAACGTGCTCCGCATCGTCAACGAACCGACCGCGGCGGCGCTGGCCTACGGCCTCGACAAGAAGCACGACGAGACCATCGCGGTGTTCGACCTGGGCGGCGGCACCTTCGACATCTCCGTGCTCGAAGTGGGCGAAGGCGTCGTCGAAGTGAAGTCGACCAATGGCGACACGCACCTGGGCGGCGACGACTTCGACCAGCTCGTGGTCGAGTGGATGACCGCGGAGTTCAAGAAGGCCGAGGGCATTGACCTCGGCAAGGACCGCATGGCGGTCCAGCGCCTGAAGGAAGCGGCCGAGAAAGCCAAGATCGAGCTGTCGTCGGTGATGGAAACCGAGATCAACCTGCCGTTCATCACGGCCGACGCCTCGGGCCCCAAGCACATGGCGATGAAGCTCACGCGCGCCAAGCTCGAGTCGCTGGTCGAGACGCTCGTTCAGCGGACGCTCGGTCCGCTCAAGCAGGCGCTGGCCGACGCCGGCCTCAAGCCCGCCGACGTCGACGAGGTCGTGCTCGTCGGCGGCTCGACACGCATGCCGCGGGTGCAGCAGGTCGTCAAGGACTACTTCGGCAAGGAGCCGCACAAGGGCGTGAACCCCGACGAGGTCGTCGCGATCGGCGCGGCGGTGCAGGGCGGCGTGCTGGCCGGCGACGTCAAGGACGTGCTGCTGCTGGATGTGACCCCGCTGTCGCTCGGCATCGAAACGCTGGGCGGCGTGACGACGGTGCTCATCCCGCGGAACACCACCATCCCGACGAAGAAGAGCGAGGTCTTCTCGACGGCCACCGACAACCAGACCAGCGTGGAAGTGCACGTGCTGCAGGGCGAACGCTCGCTGGCGCGCGACAACCGCACCCTGGGGCGCTTCCACCTGACGGGCCTGCCGCCCGCGCAGCGGGGGCGGCCGCAGATCGAAGTGACCTTCGACATCGACGCCAACGGCATCGTCAACGTGGCGGCGAAAGACAAGGCCACGGGCAAGGAGCAGACGATCACCATCAGCGGCGCCGGCGGCCTGAACAAGGACGAAGTCGAGCGCCTGGTCAAGGACGCGCAGGCGCATGCCGCAGACGATGCGGGCCGGCGCGAGGTCATCGACGCGCGCAACCAGGCCGACGCGCTGATCTACTCAACGGAGAAAGTGTTCGTCGAGAACCGGGCGAAGCTCGGAGCCGAGGCCGCGACCATCGAGACCGCGATCGAGACGGCGAAGACCGCCGTCAAGGGCGACGACAAGGACGCGATCGTGGCGGCCACGACGCGGTTGCAGACCGTGGCGCACGCGATGTCCGAGGCGCTCGACAAGGCGAGCCAGCCTCAGCCGGGCGCGCCCCAGGGTGAAGGTTCGGCCGACGCCGTCAAGGACGGCGAGGTCGTTGACGCAGAGTTCGCTGAAACCAGGTAACGACCGGGCTCGGGGCTCCGGGCCCCGGGCTCCGGAAATCTCGATCAGGAGAAGTCATATGTCCATTGTTCGATTCGATCCCTTTGCCGACCTGCTGACCAACGGCCGGTGGGTGCCGGCGGTCGACATCTTCGAGAACGGCAAGCAGGAGCTCGTCTTCAAGGCCGAGTTGCCCGACATGAAGCGTGAAGACATCGCCGTCGTGTACGAGAACAACACGCTGACGCTGAAGGGCGAGCGCAAGTTCGAGGGCGACGTGAAGCAGGAGCAGTTCCACCGCGTGGAGCGGGCCTACGGCGCGTTCAGCCGCTCGTTTTCGCTGCCGTCCACGGTCGACGCGACGCGGATCGCGGCCGAATACAAGAACGGCGTGCTGACCATCACGCTGCCGTTCCGCGAAGAGTCGCGGCCTCGCACGATCAACGTCGAGGTGGCCGCCTAATACCGGGCTCCGGGCTCCGGGCTCCGGGCGCCGCGATCTGGGCATTTCCGGAGCCCGGAGCCCGGCCGACGGAGCCCGGCGTGGCACGTGATAAGGCGTGGCACGTGATAAGCTGTAAGGCTATGTCAGAGACCGAGATCCCGCAGGCGCCGCAAACCGAGCCCGCCGCCGACGAGGCGCCGATCGTCCACCCCAAGGCGCCGCCGATCGAGAGCCGCTTTCTCTACGTCGATGTGTCCGCCCTGAGGGCCAAGCAGCTGCGCCGCGGCGCCCGCGTCCGGCTGGACCGCTCGGCCGAGGACGCTGCGCCGGCCACCAAGTTGGTGAAACCGGAAAGGGTTGCCATGGAAGAGGTTAAGCAGAACCTCGTCCAGTGGAGCCTCCCGGACTTCAAGGTGGTCATCGACCTCCGGTGAACCGGCGGGGCCCCGCCCTCGTCTTCTTATTTGAGATGATCGAACTGATTGTGCTGGCCGGCCTGCTCGTGGCCGGTCTCGCCGTCGCGTCACTGCTCGGCCTCGTCTTCCTGATCGTCAAGATCGTGCTCTGGACGGTGCTGTTTCCGATCCGGATCCTTCTGAAGGCCTTGATGATCCCCGTGTGGTTCACGCTCGGCGCCGTCGGCCTGGCCGCGGGCGCCGCCGCCCTGCCGATCCTGCTGCTCGTGGTTGCCGCCGTCGTCGTGGTGGGCGCCATCGCCGCGATCCTCGCGCTCCTGATTCCCGCGGTGCCGTTCATCCTGCTGGGCCTGATGGTCTGGGCGATCGTCCGCAAACGCCCCGCGACCGCCTCTTAACTCTGCACTCTTAACTCTGCACTCTTAACTCTGCACTCTTAACTCTGCACTACAATCCGTGGCGTCATGGAAGTGGCGCTCACTCCTCTGGAGTTCATGCGGCGGGCGCGCCGTCTGCACGCCCACCGCGAAGGCGTCGTCGACGGCGCCGGGCGCTGGACCTACGGGGAATTCTTCGATCGGTGCGACCGCTGGTCCGCCGTGCTGTCGCAAATGGGCGTGGCACAAGGCGATCGGGTCGCCTACATCGCGCCGAACTCGCATGCGCAGCTCGAGTCCTTCTACGCGGTGCCGCAACTGGGCGCCGTGCTGGTGCCGCTCAACTTCCGCCTGATCGCAGACGACTTTCGCTACCTGATCCAGCACAGCGGCGCCAAGGTCGTGTGCGCGGCGGGGGATTACCTCGACGCCGTGGATTCGATCCGCGCCGACCTGACGGGCGTGACCCACTTTGTCGCCCTCGATCGAGGTGGCGACAAACCTGCAGGTGGCGACAAACCTTTAGGTTTGTCGGACTGGCTGGACTACGAAACGCTGCTCGCGGCCTCGTCGGCGGCATTCCCGCGGCCCGCCATCGGCGAGCGCGACCTGCTGACCATCAACTACACGAGCGGCACCACCTCGCGCCCCAAGGGCGTGATGATCACGCATCGCAATGCGTGGATGAACTCGGTCGGCATGCTCGCCCACTGGCCGATGACGCCGCAGGACCGCTACTTGTGGACGCTGCCGATGTTCCACGCCAACGGCTGGACGTTCACGTGGACGGTGACCGCGGCGGGCGGCACGCACGTGTGCCTGCCGAAGCTCGAGCCGGCCACGGTGTTCCGGCTGGTGAGCGACGAGCGCGTCACACGGCTGTGCGCGGCGCCCACGGTGTTGATCATGCTCGCCAACGCGCCGGCGGAGGTGAAGGCCGGCCTGCCGCGCGGCGTGGGCGTGATGACGGCGGGCGCGCCGCCGGCGGCGGTGACGATCGAGCGCATCGAAGGTGAAATGGGATGGACCGTGATCCAGATCTACGGGCTCACCGAAACCGCGCCGGCCATCAGCATCTGCGAGCCGCTGCCGGAGCACGAGGGCCTGGGCGCGGCCGACCGGGCGCGGATCAAGGCGCGCCAGGGCGTCGAGCTGATCACCTCGGGCGAGTTACGCGTCGTGGATCTCTCGGGCGCGGAGGTGCCTGCGGACGGGACGTCCGCGGGAGAAATAGTCGCGCGCGGCAACGTCATCATGGAGGGGTACTACAACGACCCCGAGGCCACGGCGAGGTGCATGGGCGACGGCTGGTTCCACACCGGCGATGCGGCTGTGGTGCATCCCGACGGCTACGTCCAGATCACGGATCGCCTGAAGGACGTGATCATCAGCGGCGGCGAGAACATCTCCTCCGTCGAGGTCGAGGCCATGCTGCTGCGCCACGAGGCGGTGCAGGAAGTCGCGGTCGTCGGCCTGCCGCACGACAAGTGGGGCGAGGCGCCGCACGCGTTCGTCGTGTTCAGGAGCGGCCAATCGGCCACCTCCGAGGCGCTCCGCGAGTTCTGCCGCGCGCACCTGGCGAACTTCAAGGTGCCGCACGGATTCACGCCGATCAAGGAGCTGCCGAAGACGGCGACGGGGAAGATTCAGAAGTACGTGCTGCGCGCCGGCCGGC
>MELE01000110.1:0-35161 GCA_001768615.1 Acidobacteria bacterium RIFCSPLOWO2_12_FULL_67_14b
GCACGCGCGGATCGCGATCGCCGTGCTGGATCAGCAGCGGCGTCGTGACGTTCTTCGCGTGCGTCAGCGGCGAATGGGCGGCGTAGCCCTCGGCACGCGCGGATCGCGATCGCCGTGCTGGATCAGCAGCGGCGTCGTGACGTTCTTCGCGTGCGTCAGCGGCGAATGGGCGGCGTAGCCCTCGGGGTTTTCCCACGGCAGCTTGAAGTACTCCACCATCAGGTCGCCGCCATCCGTGAGGTAGTAGAGATCGCTCAGGTCGGCGATGCTGGCGCCGGCGGTGGCCGCCTTGAAGCGCGAGGTCTGCGTCACGATCCAGTTCGTCATGAAGCCGCCGTACGACGCGCCCATGACGCCGAGGCGATCGGCATCCGCCACGCCCTGCGCGACCAGCTGGTCGACGCCGGCCATGATGTCCTGGTAGTCGGGCCCGCCCCAGTCGTTGATGATCATGCGGTGGCCGGCCTCGCCGTAGCCCGACCCGCCCCGCGGCATCGGGAACAGCACGGCATAGCCGGCGCTGGCAAAGGCCTCGGTCGGGTACGGATCGATCTGTCCCGGCACGTGCATGAACTGCGGAAAGAGGCCCAACGTGACGCCGCCGATGGGGCCGCCGTGGCAATAGACGAGCAGCGGCAGGCGCCGCGTGCCGTCGTACCCCGGTGGAGTCAGCAGCAGCCCCCAGATTTCCATGCCGTCGAACGACTTCCACGAAACCGGTTTCAGATCTCCGAGCGCGAGCTGTTTGAGCTCCGGGTTGATCGTCGTGATCCGCGTGCCGCGGCCGCTCGCGACATCGAGCACGGCGATGTCGCCCATCGAGCGGGCCTGGACTTCGCGGTAGGCCATCGTGCGGCCGTCGCGGCTGAGGCTCATCGAGTATTCCACCGTGGCGCTGTTGGTCAACCGCTGCGTGTTCCCGTCTTCGAGGTTCACGCGGACCATCGGCATCTCGAACATCCGCGCGCCCGTGGCGAACGTGCCCTCGTTCATGGTGACGAAGAGCGACTGGCCGTCGCGGGCCCACACCACTTCCGCGATCCACGCGCCGTTCATGGGATAGGCGCGAATCGCCGGGCCCGCCCCGCCGGCCGAGGGCGCCACCGCCAGGCCACGCGGCGCGATGATTCCAGTCTGACCGTTGGTCGTGACGAACGACACCCGCTGCCCGTCCGGAGAAAACTGGGGCGAGACATTCATGCCGCCGCGATCGACGATCGGGCGGGCCGTACCACCGGCTGCGGGCACCGCGAAGATCCGCGTCGAGTAGGGCGCCAGGAACCCCGTGGTCGGCGCGAAGGCATAGGCGATCTCGCGGCTGTCGGGCGACCACGAGAAGCTGTCCACGTATTGACCCGGCGGGGTCACCACCTTCGCCGCTGCAGCCGGCTCGATCGGCTGCACCCACAAACGTGTCGCCGGCGGGAGCGCGCCCGCCGCATTGGCCACCGGCGGCGCCGGCGAGGGATCGCGCGACACGAAGGCGAGGTTCCTGCCGTCGGGCGACCACTCGTAGGCGCTGACGCCCTCCGGCGCGGCCGTCAGGTTCGTCGTCGGGCCGCCGGACGGCCGCACGACCTGCACCTGCGGGCGGCCATCGACCAGCGCGAGAAACGACACGCGCTCGCCGTCCGGCGACCAGCGCAGACGCGGGGCCGGCAGCGCCGGCGAGAAGATCCGCGACTGCGGCGAGACGCGGATCGCCGTGCCGCCGTCCGACGGCATCACGTAAAGCTCGGGCTCGTGCGCGTTCCGGGCCACCGACGGCGCCGACACCACGTAGGCCACCCGATCGCCGGCGGGTGAGATCTTGACGTCGTTGATCGTCCGCAGCGCCATCAGGTCATCGATGGTGACGGGACGCGGCGATTGCGCCGCGATCGATCCGGCCAACGGGAGGCCGCACACGGCCGCCACGGCGAAACATCGGAACAGGTTCATCGTCAGGGCCCAGGGGTGCGGTACACGGATGCCGATCCCAGGTCGGTCGGCCGCGGCGCGCCCGGGCTGCCGAGCGCGAGCCGCATGCGATCGCCGACGATGTCGTAGATGCCGAGGCGGGGGCCCGTGGGCGTCACCAGGTCGATCGTCGGAAACGGCCGCGCGAGCAGGCGAAGTCTGACCGCGCCGGATTCGACGGCCGTGCCCGACTGCGCGAGCACGAAATAGGTGTGATCCGCGCCGGCGCCGCTGAGACGGGTGAACGACACGCCGGCGGGGCCGTCGCCGCTTTCGATCCGCCAGGTCCGGGTCCGCGGGATCGCATCGCGCGACACCGCGACGAACGGCTCGGTCAGTTCGTGCGCGAACGCCGCCAGCGCCCACACGCGATCGAAGACACCGCGGCCCTCGCCGTTCAGGAAGGGCTCGGGGCTCACCGCCTTCGGATCCGGGCCCTCGCGGTGGACCTCGAAGTCGTCCACCTGGAAATGCGCCATCGCATAGGTCGCCGTATCGGCGCCGAAGCTCGCCGTCACGCCGCCGGCGGTACCGATGGCCTGCCGTTGCGCCACGCTCGCCTTGAGGACGATGCCGGGGTTCGTGGACGCGAGGTTGGCATAGACCGTTCGGTAAATGTGCGCGCCGATCAGGTGCTCGAGGGTCACCCGGATGCGGCCCGCGCCGATCGTGTCCGGTTCGATCGCGTAGACGACGCCGGCGGCGGCGGCCCGGACCAGCGTGCCCGGCCGATACTCGATGTCCCAGCCGGAGTGGCCGTCGGTGGCGTGATCGGCGCCGTGATAGCCGAACGGCAGCAGGCCGAAGGCGCTGCCGGCGATATCCGACACGTCGATCGGCATCACGATGGACAGCAGGGGCCCGGCGGCCGGCACGATGGGTGTCGGCGTGGTGTTCTGGGGCGGCGGCGTGGTCGTCACGACCACCGATGGCGCGGTCGGGGTGCCGCCGCTGTTGCAGGCCGCGGTGAGGACGGCGATCAGGAGGACAACGAGCGGCACGCGACACAGATTAGCACCGGCGGCGCGGCCACCACGGGCGAGGGCGACACGGGCGCAGACATCTTGCGACACGCGGCCACCCGCCGCCAAAGCCAACGCCAACACGCCGCCGGTCGCTCGTCTCACACGGGCCGATGCCTATGCTAATCTGGGTTGGTCCCCATGAAGCGGTTCCGATCGCTCGCTCGCGGTATCGCCGCGGTCTGGCTCGTATGCCAGGCGGCGTCGGTCGCGGCGTTCGTGCCCGGTCCGTGTTGCCTCGCGCACGCGGAGGAAGCCGCCGCGAAGAAGGCGGAACCACCGTGTCATGGCGAGCAGCCTGCGCCGGAACCGGAACCCGGCGAGGCCTGCCCGATGCATGACGCCGGGGGTGCCGCCTGCCCGATGCACGACTCGTCGCGGAACGCGAACTGCTGCGCGATGACCAACGCGTGCCAGGGGCCAGGCACCCAGCTGGCCAACCTGTTTGCGTTCGTCGGCGTGCTCGACGCGCCCGCGTCGTCGGTCACACCTCCTGCGTTATCGGCGGTCCCTGTCGAGCCAGCCGCTCGGCTGTTCTGCCGCCTCGTCCGCCCGGACGCGCCACCTCCCAAAGCCTTAGAAACCGTCCGTCTTGAGCCGTTCACGGCGGGCGCATGCCCGGCCGCCGGCTTCACTCTTGGTTTCTCTCGGTTGGAGGTTTCAATGTTTTCGGATGCGCGATTCTCGATCGCCCTGGGCTGCGTCCTGGCGTTTGCCTGTCCCCTCGTCGCCCAGCAAACCGTCGATGTGGCGAGCGTCAGCGGCCGCGTCGTCGATACCAGCGGTGCCACGGTGCCGGGAGCCCAGGTCACGGCGGTCCAGCTCGACACGAACCTGGTCGCCACCGCGGTGACCGATCAGGACGGCCGTTTTCGATTTCCGTACTTGCGCATCGGGCCGTATGAGATCACGGTCGGTCTGTCGGGCTTCGAGGACGTGAAGCGCCGGTTGACGCTGAGCGTCGGCGCGGCGTACGAGTTGCCCATCCGCCTCGCCGTGAGCGGCGTCACGTCGACCGTGACGGTCACGGCCGAAGCCGCCGTGCTCGAAGCCGCGCGCAGCCAGATCGCCGCGACGGTTTCGGAATCGGAGGTCCGGGCGCTGCCGATGAACGGCCGGAACTTTCTCGAACTCGCGCTGCTGGTGCCCGGCGTCTCGCCCACCAACATCGCGAGCACGCAGCTGTTTCCGGAAACGTCCGCCGTTCCCGGTATCAGCATTTCCGTCGGCAGCCAGCGCAACCTGTCGAACAACTTCGTCGTCGACGGCTTGTCGGCCAATGACGATGCGGCCGGGCTGAGCGGCATCACCTACGGCGTGGACGCCATCGAACAGTTCCAAGTCATCACATCCGGCGCGCAAGCGGAGCTCGGACGCGCGCTCGGCGGCTACATCAACGTGGTCACCAAGAGCGGCACCAACACGTTCCGTGGAACGGTGTACGACTTCATCCGGGACGATCGTTTCAACGCGACCAACGCGCTGTCCGGGACGAAGCTGCCCATGAGCCAGTCACAGTTCGGCGGGAGCCTTGGCGGGCCGATCGTGCCGAACCGCACATTCTATTTCACCAATGTCGAGCAGCGCGCGCTCGACCAGACCGGGCTGGCGACCATTACGGCCGCCAACGTCAGCGTCGTGAATGCGCGGCTGGATGCCGCGGGCTACCAGGGGCCACGGATTGCGACGGGCATCTATCCGAACCCCGTGGACTCCACCAATGTGCTGGCCAAGATCGATCAACAACTGAGCGGCCGCGATCAGGTAAGCATCCGCTACAGCCGTTACAGCGTCGGCGCCGACAATTCGCGCGGCGCCGGCGGCCTGAGCGCCCCGTCTGCGTCATCAGGGCTCGATAACGCCGATCAGGCCTTCGCCATCGGCAACACGCTGATCCTGTCGCCGCGGACGGTGCTCGAAACCCGCGCCCAGTTCGCGCACGGTGACCTCAAGGCCGAGCCGTCGGACCCGATCGGCCCCGCCGTCAGCATCGCCGGCGTCGCCTCCTTCGGCACCAGTTCGAGCAGCCCAACGGGCCGCCGCAACACGATGTTCCAGGTGGTCAACAACCTGTCGCACCAGGCCGGCGCCCATGCGGTTCGGGCGGGGATCGACGTGCTCTACAACGACGATCTGATTACTTTCCCGCGCGCCGTCCGCGGCAGCTACACCTTCTCGTCGCTGGCCAACTTCCGGTCCGGCGTCTACAACAACGCGGGTTTTTCCCAGACCTTCGGCATCACGGCGCTCGCCCAGACCAATCCCAACCTCGGCGTTTACGTTCAGGACGAATGGAAAGTCACGCCGAGTGTCACGCTGAATGCCGGCGTGCGATACGACCTCCAGCGGCTGGAGACCATCAACACCGACACCAATAACGTGTCGCCGCGCGTCGGCGCGGCGTGGTCGCCCTTCGAGTCACGGCGGACGATCGTCCGCGCCAGCGCCGGCCTCTTCTACGATCGCGTGCCGCTGCGCGCGCTCGCCAATGCGCTGATGTCGGCCGGCAACACCACGGACGTCGACGCCCTTCGACAGTTTGCCGTCAGCCTGTCGCCCACTCAGGCCGGTGCGCCGGCGTTTCCGAACGTCCTGGCTGCCGCAGTGCCGGCGGTGACCCTGCCCAACCTGACGACGATGGACCGCAACCTGCAGAACGGGTCGTCGCGGCAAGTGAGCGCGGAGGTCGAGCAGCAGCTGGGCTCCCGTACGACGCTGGGTGTCGGCTATCAGTTCCTGGAAGGACGCAACCTGCTGATGTCGGTGAATCAGAACGTCCCGACGTGCGTCGCCGCGGGCACCAACAACGGCTGCCGGCCCAACTCGAGCTACGCCAACAACAGCCAGTACTCGTCCGCGGGAGAGTCGACGTATCACGGGCTGCATGTCTCGCTGTCGCAGCACACCGTCCGATGGGGGCAGTACCGCCTCTCGTACACGCTGTCGAAGGCGATGAACAACCTGGGAGAGTTCTTCTTCAGCTCGCCGATCGATCCGACGGACTTGTCGAAGGACTGGGGGCGCGCCGACAACGATCAGCGCCACCGCCTGGCCATGAACGCAGCGATTCGCACGTCGATGGAGCCGGCAGACGACGCGTGGGAGCACCTCACGCACGGGTTCCAGATCAGCGGGATGCTGCAAGCCTACTCGGCGCCGCCGTTCAACATCATGTCCGGGGTCACGACCATTCAGGGCACGGCCGGGCGCCCGATCGTGAACGGCGAGTTCATCGACCGGAATGCCGGTGACGGAACCGCGTTCTTCAGTCTCAGCGCCCGGATCAGCCGGGCGTTCCGGCTGGCCGGTCGCGTGCAACTCGAGGTCCTGGTCGAGGGCTTCAACCTGACCGATCGCGCGAATGTGGTCACGCGGAACACCACCTTCGGCTCGGGAACCTACCCTGCCAACCCGTCCGCGACATTCGGCCGGATCACCGCCGTCGGCGAGCCCAGGTCGTTGCAGCTCGGCGGGCGCCTGCGCTTCTGAGCAGGACACCTAAATCAAGCGGGATCGTATCTCGGGCGGCGGGATCTCGCACGCGTTCGACCGGCCGGCCAGCCGATGCCGGACCGAGGCGACCACGCGGTAGACCGCGTCACGGACCGGCACGGGTACCCACAGCAGAACGGCCGCCATCCTCCACGGGAAACGCAGATGCCGGGCGATGCGCAGGGTTGCCGTGGAGCGCAGATGGACCTGCCCGCCCTCGATGAAGATGATGCTGCGCGCCGCCTGGCGGTCGACGCCGTGGCGCGCGAGCAGCTCGATGGCTGGCGGTGATTGCGACGCGCCGAAGCGAAGGGCACCGGCACGATCGTGCGTCGCCATGAAGCGCACGGAGCGCTCGCAGAAGGCGCAGGTGCCATCGAAGAGCACGATGCCGCCGGACGCGGCCGCTTCGCCCACCTATTTCCTCAGGCTGAACGGCAGCGCCGCGCCGCCGATGGAGAGCGCCACCAGGCCGCCGAGCACGGGCAGGCCGTAGCCGTTGCTGAGGAACGAGTACTTGAAGATGGCGCCGCTGGCGACGTGGAAGTTCAGCACCATGAGCATCGCCAGGACCGCCGCAAGGCGGGTGTAGACGCCGAGCACCAGCGCGGTCCCTGCCGCAGCCTCGCCCAGCAACACCACGCGCGCGAACACCGCGGCGCCCGGGATGCAGACCGATTCCAGGTACCACCGGTTGAGCGGCGTCGCGTTCTGCGCCCAGCCCGTCAGTTGCTTGAGGAGCGGCCCGGTGTCCATCAGCCAGGACGTCTTCCCGGCCGCTTCGAAGATGAAGAAGATACCGAGGAGAATGCGCAGGGCGACGAGCCCGCGTGCCTGTTGGTTGCCTGACGCCATTAAAACGATATTCTCATATCCATGCGCACAGCCCTTCGTCTTATCGCGGCATTGACTGCACTGATGGCCTCGGCCGTCGCTCCGCTGTCCTCGCAAGTGGCGGCCGTGCCGCCGCCGGCCGCCCCGGCGAGCGAGCTGGCGGCGATGGTCGACCGCTACAACCTCGATCGCGGCGCGCTGTTTCGCCGCTACGACGTCGAGTTCTCGCCCGAGCGCTACGCCCGGTTGACGAAGTTCTACAAGGACTGGCAGCAGGACCTGTCGAAGGTCGCCTTCGACAGGCTCGCCGTGGAAGGGCGCATCGACCACACGTTGCTGCGGGCGCGCCTCGAGTACGAGCTGCGCCTGCTCGCCCGTGAACAGCAGTGGGTCTCGGAGGCCGCGTCGCTGGCGCCCTTCTCATCGACGATCACGGCGCTACTCGAGCAGCGCGGCCGGCTGGAGACCATCGACCCGCCGAAGGTGGCCACGACGCTCGCCACGCTCACGCGCGACATCGAGGCGGCCACCAAGGCGATCGACGCGACGCCCAAGCCGCCGGCGATCGCAACGGTGTCGGATCCGGCCCGCGCGCGCCAGATCAACGCCTTCCGGGCCGCCGGAGTCCTCAGCAGCCTCCGCGACGACCTCACCGCCTGGAACCGGTATTACAGCGGCTACGACCCGATGTACACCTGGTGGGCCGCCCGGCCCTACGCGCAGGCCGACAAGGCGCTGGCGGCCTACATCAAGGCGCTGCGTGAGAACATCGTCGGCTACCGTGACGGCGAAGACGAGCCGATCATCGGCAACCCGATCGGCAAGGCGGCCCTGGTCGAGGACCTCGCGTCGGAGTTCATTCCGTATTCCCCTGAGGACCTGCTGGCCATCGCCGAACGCGAGTTCGCCTGGTGCGACCGCGAGATGCTGAAGGCGTCCCGCGAGATGGGGTTTGGCGACGACTGGCGCGCGGCCCTCGAGAAGGTGAAGACGCTGCACGCCGAGCCCGGCAAGCAGACCGACCTGGTGCGCGACCAGGCGCGCGAGGCCGTCGCCTACGTCACCACCCGCGACCTCGTCACCGTGCCGCCGCTCGCCGACGAGACGTGGCGGATGACGATGATGTCGCCCGAGCGGCAGAAGGTGAACCCGTTCTTCCTCGGCGGCGAGGTGATCCAGGTGTCGTTCCCCACCGACGCGATGGATCAGGCCGACAAGATGATGAGCATGCGCGGCAACAACATCCACTTCTCGCGCTCGACCGTGTTCCACGAGTTGATTCCGGGCCATGGCCTGCAGCAGTTCATGACCGCGCGCTACAACCCCCACCGCCGCGCCTTCGCCACGCCGTTCTGGACCGAGGGCTGGTCGCTCTACTGGGAGATGTTCCTCTGGGATGATGGCTTTCCCAAGACGCCCGAGAACCGCGTCGGCATGCTGTTCTGGCGCATGCACCGTCAGGCGCGCATCATCTTCTCGCTGCGCTTCCACCTGGGCACGATGACGCCGCAGGAATGCATCGACTTCCTGGTGAACCGCGTTGGCCACGAGCGCGCCAACGCCGAAGCCGAGGTCCGCCGATCGTTCAACGGCACCTATCCCCCGCTCTATCAGCTCGCCTACATGATCGGCGGGTTGCAGTTCAGGGCGATGCAGGCCGAACTGGTGGGATCCAACCCTTCGACTTCGCTCAGGGCAGGACGGATGACCAACCGGCAGTACCACGATGCGGTCCTGCAGGCTGGCAGCATGCCGGTGGAGCTGGTGCGCGCGTCGCTGACGAAGCAGTTGGTGCCCGCGGGTTTCCGGACGACGTGGACGTTCGACCGCAGATGACGCGGAACAGATCAAACCAGGGCCGCAGCCTGCCCTGAGCGAGCGAAGCGAGTCGAAGGGATGACACAGATGACGCAGATCTAATACTGCTTGCGACCGCCGAGCCGCGTGCAAGACGCGGCCCTTAATCTGCGCAATCCGCGTAATTTGCGGCTGCGACTACGGCAACACGGCGGTCGCTTCGATCTCGACCTTGTATTCGAGACTGGCGAGCCGGGCGACGCCGACGAGCGTGCTCGCCGGACGGTTGGCGCCGAAGTACTTCGCGCGAATGGCGGCGGCGTCGGGAGCCCGGAACGCGTCGACGTCCGTGGTGTAGATTGTGATGCGCGTGATGTGCGAGTAGTCGGCGCCCTGCGACTTGAGCGCCACCTGCAGGTTCTTCAGCACCTGCTCCAACTGCTCCACCATCCCGGGGCCGACGACCTTGCCCTGCGCATCCGAACCCACCTGCCCGGCGATGTACAGCGTCTTCCCCGCGCGGACGATGTGCGAGTAGGTGGCCGGCGTGCTCAGACCCGGCGGGTTGATTCGCTGGATCGCCTGTCCGCCTTCTCGGCCGGAGGCCGCGACCTGCACGAGTGAGCCAGCCAAGCCGATCGCCACCAGATACACGAGTTTGTGACTCATGACTTCTCCACGTCCGGAGTTCGGAGCCCGGGGCCCGGAGCCCGGGGCCCGGAGCCCGGAGCCCGGAGCCCGGAGCCCGGAGCCCGGAAGACGTTACTGCCAACTGATCCGGGCGCCGACCCGCAGCGTCCGCGGCCAGCCGATCTGCCGCAGCGGCGTACGCGCCGTGTCGTACTCGGCGTCGGTGATGTTCTCGACCGCCAGGAACGCGTTCACGCCGCGCCTGATCGCCCGGCTCACGTTGGCGTCCCACACGGCGTAGGCGCCGAGCACGAACGACAGCGTGTTGAGGTCGTCGTCGAACTGCTTGCCGCTGAACCGGACCTGCGTGGCGGCGGTGAACCAGCGCGGCTCGGCCCACGTCAGGCCGAAGCCGCCCTGCCACACCGGCACCTGCGGCACGTCGTTGTCCCTGATGGCCGGCGCCGCCACCGAGCCGCGGAAATGGCTCGAGGTGAGGACCACCTGCCCGTTGAAGCTGAGCGTGTTGGTCAACCGCGTGTCGAACTCCATCTCGAGGCCGGTCGCGCGGATGGTATCGGAGTTCTGCCGCTGACGGATGGTCTGGGTCGGCGTTTGCGTGAGCGTGATGTTGGCGATGGCGCCGTCGAGGTTGTTCATGAACGTCGTGGCGCGGACCGAGGCGCGCGAAAACGACACGAGCACGCCGCCCTCGGCGCCCGTCATGGTTTCCGGCTCGAGCAGCGGGTTGGCGTTGGTGATCGCCGTGCCGGCGGCGAAACGGCGATGGAGCTCGTTCAGGGTGGGCGTGCGATTGGCGTGATACCCCGACACCTGGACCTGATAGCGTCCGCGGCGCCACGCGATGGCGCCGCGGGGGCTGACAAAGTTCACCGACTTGGTCGGCTGCGTGGTGTCGGCGGGCTCCGACGTCCAGGCGTCCCCGCGCACGCCGACCTCGAGGGTCAGGGCATCGGTGGCATTGACGCTGGCCCGCGCGTAGATGGCGCCGACGCGCTCGGTGCCGCCCGAGGCGAAGGGGCCGCTCGGCCGGTTGACGCCCGCGACCAGCGCGTAGCGCAATTCGTCCTGGTTCGACTTGGTGTAGCGGTAGTCGGCGCCGGTGATCATCGTGACGCGGCCCATCGGGCGCGTCCACTGCCCGTGCGCCATCCGGTGCGAGGTGTCGATGAACTGTTCGAACGTCAGGCGCTCGGTGGCCCGGCCCGCCGCCACGAACGAGAAGGTCTGGTAATAGTCCTGGTTGCTGCCGACGGCCTGGAATTCAAACACACCGCCTCCCAGCAGTCCGCCGGCCTCCGCGGACAGCTGCTTCCAGTCGGTCGAATTCACCTGCACCACGGTGCCGTTGCCGCGCTCTTCCGTGTAGCCCGCACCGCGCATCGTCAGATGCCAGTTGTCCCGGCGGCGCCCGACCGTGAAGAACCCGGTCTGATAGTCGCTGTCAGCCCTCTGGTCGGCCCGGCCGCGCACCTCGGACGCGACAATGAACGCGCCATCGGTGCGCACGCCTTCATAGGCCCCCGACGCCATCCAGCCATCCCGTTCGGCGGACGCGAACAGCGACCCGCGCAACGTGTCGTGAGAGCCGCCATCAATCGTCGCCCTGGCGCGCGTGCGGCTCGGTTGCACGGTGATCAGCTGCACGACGCCGCCGAGCGCCCCGGCGCCGTAGAGATCGCCCGTGGCGCCGCGGACCACTTCCACGCGATCGACGGCGGCCTGCGGGATGCGGTTCCAGTAGACCCAGCTCCCGAACGGATCGTTCAACGGGACACCATCGGCGAGCACGAGGGTGCGGCTGGAGCCCGATCCCGACACGCCCCGCAGCGTCACGCCCTGCGTCGTCGGGTTCGCGACGCGGGACGAGGAGCGGCGGAACAGCGTGAATCCGGGCGTCGACCTCAGCGCGTCATCCAGCGCGCCAGCGGCCATGTTGCTCAACTCGGCCGCGGTGATCACCGTCGAACTGGCGGCGCTCGGCAGGCGTTCGGCGCCACGCGTGGCCGTGACCACGATCGAGTCCGCGAAATTCACCGGACGGAGCACCACCCTGACGGGGCCGGGGCCCGTAATCTGTACCTCGGCGGTCTCGAAGCCTTCCGAGGCCACGCGCACGCGGGCGGCCTGCACGCCCGCGTCGAAGTTGCCGTCGCCGTCGCTCTGAACGGTCACGGTGCGGCCGTCCTTGGTTCGCGCCTCCACCGACGCGCCGGGGATCACCGCGCCGGAAACGTCGAGCACCGTGCCCGTCGTCGTCTGGGACGCGGGCGGCGTGGGGGATGAAGCAACCTGCGCATCCGCGGCGGGAACCGCGAGCAGCGCGACAACGACGCCAAGTGTGGCAACAAGTCTCGCCTGTCCAATCATAGAAGGTAGACTCTACACCATTCCCCTATGTCAGAACCCGATCGCGTCCTCCTCGAAGGACCCCAGTCGCGCCTCCGGGAACTCGGCATCCTGCTTCGCGCGGGACGGGATCTGATCCGGGGATTCCGGGCGCTCCATTTTGTTGGACCGTGCGTGACCGTGTTCGGATCGGCCCGCTTCGACGAGCACCATCGCTACTACGCCATGGCCCGTGAAGTGGGTGGGGGGTTGGTGGGCCTGGGCTTCACGGTAATGACCGGTGGCGGCCCCGGCGTGATGGAAGGGGCCAATCGCGGGGCGCGCGAGGCCGGGGGGCGTTCGGTAGGCTGCAACGTGGAGCTGCCGCTCGAGCAAGTGCCGAATCCTTATCTCGACCGCTGGGTCACCTGCCGCTACTTCTTCGTCCGCAAGGTGTTGCTCGTCAAGTACTCGTATGCGTTCATCGTGATGCCGGGCGGCTTCGGCACCCTCGACGAGCTGACCGAGGCGCTGACGCTGATCCAGACGCGCAAGATCCTGCAGTTCCCGATCGTCCTGATGGGCCGCGATTACTGGGCGCCGTTCCTGGCCATGGTCCGGACGATGGTCGAGGCCGGGACGATTTCGGCGACGGACCTGGATCTGATGCTGGTCACCGATTCGGTGCCCGACGCCATGGCTCATCTCCAGCAGCACGCGGTCGATCGATTCGGGCTGAAGCGACGGCGGTTCCCGCGCGCGTCACGGGTGCTCGGCGAGCGTCCGCTGACGTAGCGGGTTCGAACCTGCTAAGCTGGCTCAGATATGCGCCTCGCCAAGCTGGCGGTCGCGAGCGTCAGCCCGACGGTGGGAGCCGTGGCTTCCAACGTCTCGCAGCTGATCACCGTGGCCCGCGAAATGGCCGCCGCGGACGTCACCATCGGCGCGTTCCCCGAACAGGTCATCGGCGGCTACCCTCCGGAAGACCTCGTGCAGTGGCGCGGGTTCATCGACGGCCAGCGCCGCGAGCTCGAACGGTTCGCCGCCGAGACGGCGGAGACGCCGACGGTGTTCGTGCTGGGTCTGGCGGCGGCGGTCGGGGCCCAGTTGTTCAACTCCGCGGCCGTCGTGCACCGCGGCCGAGTACTCGCCCTCGTCCCGAAAGAAAAGCTGCCCACCTACAACGTGTTCTACGAAGGCCGCACGTTCTCGCGCGGCGGTCCGGGGCTCGACCTCGACGCGGCGGGCGTGCCGCTCGGCGACTATCTCTTCGCGTTCGACTTCGGCGCGATCGCGGTCGAAGTCTGTGAGGACGCGTGGTCGCCCGACGGCCCGATGCGGCGCCGCTGCTATTCGGGGGCCGAGATTGTGGTCAACGTCTCGAGCTCGCCGTACCGCATGGGCATCGACTCGACGCGGCGCGAGATGCTGGCGACGCGGGCCGCCGACAACCAGGCCGTGCTGCTGTACGCCAACGCGGTCGGCGGCCAGGACGGGCTGATCTTCGACGGCGGCGGCTACATCTTCCAGAACGGGCGACTCGTGCTCGACGCCCCGCGCTTCGTGGCTGGCTGGTGGTCGGCGATCGTCGACCTCGACCGCACCATGCGGCTGCGGATGGAGAACTCCACGTGGCGGAGCGACTGCGAGGCGTTCCGCTTGCAGCGCGAGACCGTCCCCACGGTGAGGGTGGCCGGCGGGACGGCGAACCGATCGGCGCTCGCCTACCCCGCGCCCGAGGGCGGCAGCTTCTTCCTGCCGGCCGCGCGCGGGCCCGCCCAGGATCCCCGCGATCGGGCGCTCGACGATCTGTTCGAGGCGCTGGCGATCGGCATCAAGAGTTACTACGAGAAGACGGGCGCGTTCCGCTCGCTCGGCATCGCGCTCTCGGGCGGACGCGACTCGATGCTGACGCTGCTCGTCGCCTGGCACGCCTCGCGGCTGATCGACGGCGGCACCACCATCTCGGCGTTCTACATGCCGAGCCGCCACTCGCAGGCCGACACCAAGAACGCCGCGCACGTGCTCGCCGCCGAGCTCGGCGTGACGCTGCAGACCGTGCCCATCGACGAGGCGACCGACCGCGAGCTCGAGGCGACGCGCCAGATGCTCGGCCGGGAGGCGCCGACCGAGGCGACGCGCCAGAACATCCAAGCGCGGCTGCGCGGGCAGCGCATGTGGAACTGGGCCAACTCGTCGGGGGCGCTGTTCCTGCAAACCGGCGACATGAGCGAGAAAGCCGTCGGCTACACGACGATCGGCGGCGACCTCGAGGGCGCGCTGTCGGTGATCGCCAACGTGCCGAAGACCGTCGTGGTTGCGTTGCTCGAGCGGCTCGGCAAGCGGTTCGCCTTGAAGGGCATCGCCGCCACGCTCCAGACCGATCCGGGACCGGAACTGGCGGATGCGCAGGTCGCCGAACACGAGCTGATGCCCTTCCCGATTCTCGACGCCTGCCTGCACCTGTACGCCGGGGAAAAGATGTCGCCGCACGAGGTGGCCGCGGCGTTGAAGGGCCTGTTTCCCGAGGTGCCCGCCGGCAACCTCGACCGCTGGGCCTCGCGCTTCACGGCGCTCTTCTCCCAGTCGATCTACAAGTGGGTGCAGTCGCCGCTCTCGCTGCACGTCGGCTCGCTCGACCTCGATCGCGAACGCGCGCTGCAAATGCCGGTCGTGCAGAGGAACCAGTGGCAGGACGCCCAGGAACCACCATCACACACGAAGGACACGAAGACCACGACCACACCTGAAAAGAGATGAGTTCGTCGTGATTCCCGTCGACGGGTTCGATGATCCGCGCGTCGCGGATTACCGGCACATCGCCGACCTGCCGCACCTTCAGGCCCGCTCGATCTTCGTCGCTGAAGGCCGGCTGGTCGTCCAACGCCTGCTGGCGCTTCCCCAGTGGCACACCGAGTCCATCCTGGTGACGAAGGCCGCGGCCGACAGCCTCGGCGCCGCCCTCGACGCGGCGAGGGCGCCGATCTACGTCGCCGATCAGTCGTTGATGAACGCCATTGCCGGCTTCAACATCCACCGCGGGTGTCTCGCGCTCGTGTCGCGCGTGCCGGCGCGCGTGATCGATCGGTCCGTGATCGCCCGCGCTCGACGGATCCTGATCCTCGAAGGCGTCAACAACCCCGATAACGTCGGGGGGCTCTTCCGCAGCGCCGACGCGTTCGGCGTCGACCTGGTCGTGCTCGGCCCCGACTGCGGCGATCCGCTGTACCGCAAGGCGATCCGCACGTCGATGGCGTCCGCGCTCTCGGTGCCATTTGCCGCCGCCGGGTCGTGGCCCGCGGCAATCGGCGAGCTGCGCGACGCCGGGTTCCAGGTCGTGGCGCTCACGCCGGCCGAAAGCGCCACGCCGCTGCCGCACGCGAACGTGCCGCCGGGGAAGATCGCGGTCATGGTCGGCGCCGAAGGCGCGGGCCTGTCAGCAGCCGCGCTGGCCGCCGCCGACTTTCGCGTGCGCGTGCCGATGCGGGGCGCCATCGATTCGCTCAACGTCACCACCGCCGCCTCGATCGCGCTCTATCATTTTTCACTACACTGAGAGGAATGGCGCTCGTCGACGATGTCCTGACCTTCCTCACCCAGCGCATGCAGTTCGAGGCGGAGTGGGCGGTGCAGAGGGCCGATGGGTTCACCTGGTGGCCCTCCGCTCTCGCGCAGCGCGTCTGGGCCGCGCCCGCGCGCGACTTGCAGGGCGTCGCGCTGACGACCCTCCACATCGAAACGGACCTGCTGGAGAACGTCGCGGCCGGATCGTCGACGTGGGCCCGGCTCGCGGGCATCAACCGTTTCGCCACGTTGAGCGCGTACGTGGCGAACACCTCGGCCCGCACGATCCGGCTCCACGCCTCGGTGTCGCTGACCGCCGACAACTATCTCCTGGCGCAGGCCATCGCCCTGCATGCGATGGCGCTGCAGCTGGCGGACGCGCACGCCGAAGCCGCGGAGCTGGCGGAGGCGTTCGAGGCCACGGTGGCGGCGTCCACGCACCCGTCGAGCGGGCCGCGCACCACCCCTGACGAGATGGTCAACGTCACCGAGGTCTATCTGGAGCGCGGCCAACACGATTCGCCTTTTGGATCCGAAGAGCTGGCGCAACTGGTCCACCTGGAGCCGCGTCCGTGGGTGCTGGCCGCCAACGAGCTGCACCGGGTCGATGCGGATCTCGAATTCGCGCCGAACCTGCCCGCGCGTCTCGAGCTCGATGCCGGCGAGCATCATCCGGCGCTGGGCAGCGGCCTGCAGATGCGGCTGCTGCTGCCGGTCGAGCCCGATCCGATGGTGGCGCAGCGGCTCAATGCCAGCGAGTGCCTCGAGCCCGACGCGCATCAACTGGGGGCGTGGTGCGTGGACGACGAGAAGGGGTTGCACTTTGCGGGCTTCGTCCCCGCGGCCGCCTACATGCCCGGCCTGCTGCGCGCGCTGGCGTATCACCTGTCGGCAAGAAACGATTGGGCGCGCGCACTGCTCTTCCCCGCTGGATAAGCCACAGGAGATCAAGAGATCAGGAGTCACCTTTTTTCTCGGGCATTTGAGAGCGAATTGCCTCCTGACCTTCTGAACTCCTGTAGTACCTCTTGATCTCGGGTCTCAGCTCTCCCAGTCGAGCGAACGCCCCACCGCTTTCTTCCAACCCGCGTACAAGCGCTCGCGCGCGGCCGGCTCCATGGCTGGACGGAATTCGCGATCGAGCGCCCAATTGCCGGCGACGTCGTCAAGGCCCTTCCAGTAACCCACCGCGAGGCCGGCCAGGTAGGCGGCGCCGAGCGCGGTGGTTTCGGCCACGACGGGGCGCCGCACGGTGACGTTCAGCAGGTCGGCCTGGAACTGCAACAGCATCGCGTTGGCCGCGGCGCCGCCGTCGACCTTCAGCGTCGTCAGCGGCAACTTCGACTCGACCTGCATGATTTCGAGCACATCCCGGGTCTGGTACGCCATCGCCTCGACGGCCGCGCGGGCGATGTGCGCGATCGTGGTGTTGCGGGTCAGGCCGACGATGGCCCCCCGTGCGCGCGGATCCCAGTACGGGGCGCCGAGCCCCACGAACGCGGGCACCAGGTACACGCCATCGGTGTCTTTCACCTCCGACGTCAACCGCTCGACGTCGGCCGAGGCCGCAATCGCCTTGAGGCCGTCGCGCAGCCACTGCACCGCCGCGCCGGCCACGAAGACGGAGCCTTCAAGCGCGTACGTGGTCGTGCCGCCAATCTTCCAGGCCACGGTCGTGAGCAGGCCCTTCTCCGAGGGCACCGGCTTGTCGCCGGTATTGAGCAGCATGAAACACCCGGTGCCGTAGGTGTTCTTCGCGGAGCCCGGCTCGAAACACGCTTGCCCGAAGAGGGCGGCCTGCTGGTCGCCAGCGTCTCCGGCGACCGGCACCGCGCCGCCAAGCAGCGCGGGATCCGTGTGGCCGTAGACCTCGCTCGACGATCGCACCTCCGGCAGCATCGCCCGCGGCACGTCGAGCAGCGTCAACAGCTCGTCATCCCATTGCAGCGTGTGGATGTTGAACAACAACGTCCGGCTCGCATTGCTCACGTCGGTGACGTGGCAGCGGCCGCCGGTGAGGCGCCAAATCAGGAAGGTGTCGATGGTGCCGAACAGGATTTCGCCGCGGGCGGCGCGCGCGCGCATGCCGTCGTGCGAATCCAGCAGGTGCTTGATCTTGGTGCCCGAAAAATAGGCGTCGACCACCAGCCCGGTCTTGCGTCGGAAGGTCGGCTCGAGGCCGGCGGCCTTCAAGCGATCGCAGATGGACGCGGTCACGCGGCTCTGCCAGACGATGGCGTTGGCGATCGGCTTGCCGCTGGCCTTTTCCCACAGCACCGTCGTCTCACGCTGATTGGTCACGCCGATGGCGGCGAGGTCGGCCGCGGTGATGCCGGCGCGGGCCATCGCGTCTTTCGCGGTCTGCAGCTGCGTGGCCCAGATCGCCTCCGGATCGTGCTCCACGTGCCCGGGCCCCGGGAAGATCTGCGGAAATTCCTGCTGGGCCGCCGACACGGCCTTGCCCGATCGATCGAAGACGATCGCGCGGCTCGACGTGGTGCCCTGGTCGAGGGCGAGCACGAAGCGGCTCATGGCAGGACCCTGGCCGGGTGATGGTTGGCGATGAACACGTCGTAGAGCCAGGCGCCGAGCACCGCCCCGACGCACGGCGCCGCTACCGGTACCCACCACCAACCGCCGCCCGCGGTGAAGACGCCCGGGCCCCAGCCGGCCACCGCGGTGAACAGCCGCGGCCCCAGGTCGCGGGCGGGGTTGATCGCATAGCCGGCGTTGAAGCCGAAGGCTACGCCGATGGCCACGACCAGCAGGCCCACGACCGGCGCGACGAGATAGCCGGGAGGCGCCGCGTTCTTCTGATCGGTGACGGCCAGCACGCCGGCCATCAGCAACAGGGTGCCGACGACCTGATCGACGAACCCGCCGGCGATCGACAGATACGGCTGCGGGTAGGTGGCGAAGACGCCGGCCGTGGCGGTGGCGCCCTCGACCATGCGGGTGCCGCCGTCGAACGCGGACCAGGCCTCGCGGTAGGTCGCAAACACCAGCGCCGACCCCGCAAACGCGCCCGCCGTTTGCGCCAGCGCGTACGGCAGCACCTTGCTCCACGGGAACCCGCGATGCACGGCGAGCGCCAGCGTGACCGCCGGATTGAGGTGCGCCCCAGACACGCCCGCCGCGGTGTAGATGCCGAAGGTGACCCCCAGGCCCCAGCCGATGTTGATCGCGAGGTAGGAACCGTTCACGTCTTTGCTCAGTACGGTCTGCGCCACCACGCCGGCGCCGAACGCGATCAGGACGAACGTCCCCAGGAATTCAGCCGCGGCCTCGCGCATCGTGTTCTGCTGCATCTCACGCCCCTTTGGGTGGTCCCCGAATGTCGAGCGATTATACTGGCGGCAGATGTCACGCCCGGGCCGCTGCGGCTGTCTAACAGACATGCGACCCGCCCTCGTCGCCCTGGTTTGTGCAGTGCTGCTGCCGTCAGGCGCACAGGCCCAACCGGCGCTGTGCGACGCCCTTCGCGCCAACGCCGCCGGGCTTGCCTGGGACCTCACCTTCGTGGCGGATCCCGGCGTGCGCATCGAGGGCGCCGCGCTGCCCAAGCCGTTGGTCGACGACGCGGGACGCGTGCACCTGTTTTACGAAACGGCGCCCGGCCCACCCACGCGCCAGATGTATACGGTCTCGGCCGACGGCCTGACCTTCGACGCCGGCCGGGCCGAGCAACCAGGCGACCTCCGCTATCACCCGTACCGGGTGCGCATGGCCAACGGTGTCTGGCGGCGGTTCCAGTGGGATCCGCAGGCCCTCGAAATGCGCACCGACAGCAGCGGCGACGGCGTCACGTTCTCGCGCGACCCGGGCGTGCGCTACACCCTCCAGGCCGACGATCGTGGATGGATGGGCATCCACGACGAGTTCGTCGATGGCCTCGGACGCGTCGTGATGATCTACCTGGCCGATCGGGACGGGCTGAACAACGCGCGGCGCGCCGTGTCGGCCGATCACGGCTGGACCTTCACGTTCGATCGCGGCAATGTGTTCGGGGATGCAGCCGACATCGCGCGCGCCGGCGGCAGCAGCGCCTACGTCGATCAGAAGTCCACGCACCTCGACGGCGCCGCGCGGCGGATGTTCGCGATGAAGCAGGGCTGCGCCATCTACAGCTTTCTCACCACTGACGGCGACGGGTTCGTGCTCGAGCCCGGCTGGCGGGTGAGCGTGAAGAGCTGGACCGACGTGGTCGTACGTTCCCTGCACGACCCGGTGGTCGTGCGCCTGGCCGATGGGCGCTTCCGGATGTACGTGGCGGCCGCGCTCACGGTGCCGCCGGGCTCGCCGGGCCGGTTCGTGATCCTTACCGCGACGACACCTTCAGCACGATGATGTGCTGCCACGGCAGCACGTCGATCACCGTGTCGAGCACGTAGCCCTCGGCTTCGAGCTCCATCCTCACCTCGGCCACGCTCATCTTGTGCACCTCGAGGATGGGCACCTTCGGATCCTCCTTGCGGAACTCCACCAGCACGAGCCGGCCGTCGGGCTTGAAGGTGTCGCGCAACCGCTGCAGGAACGCCTGCGGCGCCTGCAGCTCGTGGTAGACGTCGACCATGATCGCCAGGTCGATCGCCTTGGGCGGGAGCTTCGGATCGTCCATGCCGCCGAGCACCGGGGTGACGTTGCCGAGGCCCTCCGTGGCCACGCGGCGGTTGATCAGTGCGATCATCCCCGGCTGGATGTCGGTGGCATACACACGGCCGGTGGGGCCGACGGCCTTCGCCATCCGCGACGTGTAGTACCCCGAACCGGCGCCGATGTCGGCGACCACCATGCCGGGCCTCAGGTCGAGCGCCGCGATCGCCCGGGCCGGCGCTTCTTCCTGTTCGCGTTCCGGGCGCTCGAGCCAGCCCGCGCCACCCACACCCATCACCGGCGCAAACACGCGGCCGCTCACCGGATGGCGGCGCTGGGCCTCGACCAGTCCGATCCCCGCGACGACGAACACCACGACGAGGGACGCGATACGCTGTAACATTAGCCATTCACTCTTTTTGCTCATGACGCTGACAGCCCGAGCTGCGTCGACTGACGACGCCCCGATCCTTGCCCAAATCTATAACGAAGGCATCGAAGATCGCGTGGGAACCTTCGAGACGCGCCCGCGGACCGTGGACGAGGTGCGCGCCTGGTTCGACGGGCATCCCCTCGTCGTGGTCGAAGCCGAGGGCCGGGGCGTGATCGCCTTCGCGTCCACCTCCACCTACCGCGCGCGCGAGTGTTACGCGGGCATCGCCGAGTTTTCGGTGTACGTGGCTCGATCGCAGCGCGGCAAGGGCGCCGGCCGCGTCGCCATGCAGGCGCTCATCGCCGCGGCGGCCAGGGCCGGCATCTGGAAGCTGGTGTCGCGCATCTTCGTGGAAAACGCCGCCAGCCGCGCGCTGATGGCGGCGATGGGGTTTCGCGAGGTGGGTGTGTACGAGAGCCACGCCAAGCTGGACGGCCGCTGGCGTGACGTCGTGATTGTCGAGCGCCTCATCAGGGAAAACCGTCACTAAATGAAACGGACGGTCCCCCAACTCGTCTCGCTCGTCGCGGTGGTGGCGGGCGTCGTGCTGTTCATCACCACGATGCTGGGGATCGATCGAGAGGAGACGATCCGCGAAGCGCGCATCCTCGGGCTGGCGTTGCCGCTGGTGATGCTGCCGAGCCTCGGCTGGCACCTGCTGCGAGCCGCAGGATGGTACGTGTGCTTCCCTCACGATCAGCGGCCCTCGTACTGGACGGTGTTCCGCGTGCGCCTCGCGGCCGACGGCGTGGGCTACTTCACCATTCGCGGGGTCGCCAGTGAGCCGCTCCGCGTCGTCCTGTTGATCGGCAAGGTGCCGCCGGTCGTGTCGGCGGCGGCGTCGGTGCTCGAGCGGACGGCCATGGGCATCATGAGCGTGGTGGGCGTGGGCCTGTTTGCCGCCGTGGCGGTGTCGTCCAATATGCTGCCGCCGGGATGGCAGGCCGTGTTTCGCGGCATCGCCGTCACCGCGGCTGTGGTCCTCTTCCTGTCGCTGCTGTTCCTGATGCGAACGGGCCGGTACTTCGGGCCGCTCGTGGAGCTGCTCCACGCGCGCACGGGATGGCGCTGGGCCGGCGGGCGCACGGTGCGGGCGATCAGCGCCGTCGAGGATCTGTTCCTGAAGCTGGCGCGCACGAGCCCCCGGCGCCTTCGGCTGCTCGTGGGGTTGAGCGTGGCGTGTTACGCGCTGATGGCCCTCGAGGTCTGCCTCGTGTTCTGGGCGATCGGCCAGCCCATCTCGATCTGGGTCGGGACGATCGTCGAGACCTTCACGCGATCGGCCAGCGTGGCGGGCGGGGCCATTCCCGGCAACCTCGGCGCGCTCGAGGCCTCGAACGTCGCGGTCGTCAAGGCCCTCGGCCTCATGGGCGGCGGCACGCTGGCGCTGTTCCGCCGGGTCCGCAGCCTGGTCTTCGCGACGATGGGCCTGGCGTTGTACCCCCGCGACACCATTGCCCCGCCGGCCGGTGCCACGCCGCAGGTGCCCGATGCTCGCTGAGTTCGGAGCCACGATTCAGGCGTGGGCGGCCGGCATGGGCGGGGTCGGCCTGTTCATCCTGGCCCTGCTCGATTCGTCCTTCCTGTCGTTTCCGCAGGTCAACGACATCCTGATCATCGTGCTCAGCACGAAGTACCCGGAACGCATGCCGTACTACGCGACCATGACGACGGCGGGGTCGCTGGTGGGGTGCTTCATGCTGTACGGCGTCGCGCGGCGAGGCGGCGAAGCCGTGCTGCGCCGGCGGCTCAAGGGGCGCCATGTCGACCGCGCGCTCAGGCTGTACCAACGCTACGGGCTGCTGGCGGTGTTGGTGCCGGCGCTGCTGCCGCCGCCGGTCCCCTTCAAGGTCTTCGTGCTGCTCGCGGGCGCCGCGGCGGTGACGCCGTGGCGATTTGGCGTGGCGGTGGCGATCGGCCGGGGCATCCGCTACTTCGGGCAGGGCTACCTCGCCGTGATCTACGGCGAAAGCGCGGCAGACTTCATGAAGACCCACGGGGTGGAAATCGGCATCGGCCTCGCGATCGCCGCCGTCGGCGCGGGCCTTGCCTTCGCCCTGGCCCGCCGCCGCAGAATGGGCTGATGCTCGAGCTGCTTCCGCTCCACGCCGTGCACGTCGACCTCGTGGCGAACGACAACGCCGCTGCGCTGGCGCGGCGCGAGCGCTACCTGTCGTTGATGTCGCCCGACGAACACGAGCGGATGGCGCGCCTGGTGTTCGAACGCGACCGCCGCCGGTTCCTGCTGACGCGGGCGCTGGTTCGGACCATGCTGTCGAAGTACGCCGCCGTCGCGCCTCAAGACTGGAAGTTCGTTGCGAACGTGCACGGGCGGCCGGAGCTGCTCGATCGGCCGGACGGCGTGCCCGATCTGCGCTTCAACCTCTCCCACACCGACGGCCTCATCGCCTGCGCCGTCACGATCGGCCGCGAGGTAGGGGTGGATGTGGAACACGTCGGGCGGCGCATTACCCGCGACGTGCCGGCGCGGTTCTTCGCGCCGCGGGAGGTGGCCGCGCTGCTCGCGGTGCCCGAACCGGAACGGCACAAGGTGTTCTTCGATTACTGGACGCTGAAGGAGGCCTACATCAAGGCCCGCGGGTTCGGCCTGGCGCTGCCGCTCGCCGATTTTGCGTTCCGGCTGTCGCCGGTGTCGCCGCCTGAGATCAGCTTCGAACCGGCCCTGCCCGACGATCCCGAATCGTGGCAGTTCGCCCAGGACTGGCCCACGCCGGTGCATCGCCTCGGGCTCGCGGTGCGGAGAACAGGCGCCGACCTGCCGATCCGCATCCGTGAAGTGGTGCCGTAGGGGCTCCCGGTGAAGCTCTGGGCCACGAGCGACCTGCACGTCGGCTACGACGAGAACCGCCGCGCCGTCGAGGCCCTGCCCGCCCATCCGGACGATTGGCTGATCGTCGCCGGCGACACCGGCGAGACGCCGGCGCACCTGGAGTTCGTGCTCCGCACGCTTGGCCCCCGATTCAGGCAACTGATGTGGACGCCGGGCAACCACGATCTGTGGACGCCGGCCGGCGTGCCGCCAGACCAGCGGGGCGTCGCGCACTACGAGCGGCTGGTCGCGATCTGCCGCCGGCACCACGTGCTGACGCCGGAGGATCCGTACCCGCGCTGGCCGGGCGATGGTCCCGCGCGCGCGATTGTGCCGACGTTCCTGCTGTTCGATTACTCGTTCCGTCCCGCTCACGTCGCGCGCGCCGACGCGGTCGCCTGGGCCGCCGAATCCGGTGTGCGATCGAAGGACGAGGACCTGTTGTGGCCGGCGCCGTTCGAGACCTGCGACGACTGGTGCGCGGCCCGCATCGAGGCCACCGAACCGCGGCTGGATGCGCTCCCTCGCGATCTGCGGTTGATTCTCGTGAACCACTTCCCGCTTCGCCGCGACCTGGCGGTCCTGCCCCGTATTCCGCGGTTCTCGATCTGGTGCGGGACGACGCACACGGAAGACTGGCACCAGCGCTACAACCTCGAAACCGTCGTCTCGGGCCACCTGCACCTGCGCTCGACGCGGGAACTCGATGGCGTGAGGTTTGAGGAGGTCTCGCTGGGATATCCGAGGCAGTGGTCGCAGAGCCGCGGATTGGAGCATTACCTGCGGCGGATCCTTTGACGAATAACTAGTAACGAATAACGAATAACAAAGGCTCCGAATCCTTGGTTATTCTCAATTCGTTATTCGTTATTCGTTATTCATTGCAGACTCAGGCGTTCTGCAGCCGCTCCGCCGCCGCTCGCAACGTCTCTTCCTTCTTCGCGAAACAGAATCGCAAGACCGGGCCGCCGGTGTCCTTGTACAAGAACGCCGACACCGGAATCGAGGCGACCCCGTGCTCGACGATCAACCGGTGCGCGATGGCCTTGTCGGTCTCCTTCGAGATGTCCGAGTAATCCATCAGCTGGAAGTAGGTGCCGCCGCAGGCGAGCGGCTTGAGGCGTGATCCCGTCGTCAGCTTCAAAAACAGGTCGCGCTTCTGTTGATAGAACTCCGGCAGGCCCTTCGCCTCCGGATCCCGCTTCACAAACTCCGCGAACGCCATCTGCGACGGCGTGTGGACGGTGAAGGTGATGAACTGGTGCACGCGCGTGACCTCGGCGATGAGCGCCTGCGGCCCCACGCAGTAACCGACCTTCCAGCCGGTCGTGTGAAACGTCTTGCCGAACGAGCTGATCACCACGGCCCGCGATCGCAGCTCGGGGTAGCGCAGCAGGCTCTCGTGCCGGCGCCCGTCGAAGATAATGTGCTCGTAAACCTCGTCGCCAATCACGAGGATGTCCGTGCTGTCGACGAGCGCGGCCAGTTGTCGCAGGTCGTCGGCGGTCCAGATGCTCCCGGTCGGGTTGTGCGGCGTGTTGACCAGGATCGCGCGCGTCCGCGGCGTGATCGCGCGGCGGACCTCATCCCAGTTGACTGAATAGTCCGGATACCGCAGGCTGACGAAGACCGGCGTGCCGCCGCTCAGGCGGATCACGGGGACGTACGAGTCGTAGCACGGCTCGAACAGGATCACTTCGTCGCCCGGCTGCACGAACGTGGTCAGGGTCGCATACAGGCCCGCGGTGGCGCCCGACGTGACCAGGACCTCGGTGGCCGGATCGAAACGGGGCCCGTACAGCCGCTCCACCTTGGCGGCGATCCCCTCCCGCAGCGCCAGCACGCCCGGCATCGGCGCGTACTGGTTGTGCCCGTCGCGCATGGCCTTCGCCACGGCCTCGACCAGCGCGGGATCGCAGTCGAAGTCCGGAAAGCCCTGCGACAGGTTGATGGCCTTGTGCTCGTTGGCGAGCCTGGTCATCACGGAGAAGATGCTCACCCCGATATCCGGGAGCTTGGAGATAACCTGAACTGTGCCCGGCATGACTCTGGCCACTATACAATCAACCCCATGATGCTCGCCCTCGCGTTCGCTATTGCGGCCCAGACCTCCGGCGGATACGCCCGGCCGGACCTGCTCGTCGACACGGCCTGGCTCGCGCAACATCTCAGCGATGCCACTGTGCGCGTCGTGGACATGCGCGCGCGCGGCTACGGCGACGGGCACATTCCCGAGGCCGTCTTCCTCGACAATAACTGGATCCGTAATCCGAAAGCGCCACCGACGTTCCTGCCGACACCACTGGAGTTCGAGGCGCTGATGGCGCGGCTCGGCATCTCGAACACGACCAAGGTCGTCGCCTACGACGACCGCGGCGGAATCTATGCGGCACGCCTGTGGTGGATCCTGAACTACTACGGCCACAGCAACGTGGCCCTGCTCGATGGCGGCTGGGGAAAGTGGATCGCTGAGAAACGCGCGACCGGCACCGCGACGCCCGCGCCCGCGGCGGCCGTGTTCACGGTCAAGCCGGGAACGGTCAAGGTGGCGACGGCAGACGAGGTGAAGGCGGCGATCAACAAGCCCGGCGTAAAGCTCGTGGACGCCCGGAGCCAGGGCGAGATCGACGGCAAGGAATTACGGGGGATCAAGCGCGGCGGCTACATCGAATCATCCATCCCGGTGTACTGGGAAGACACGTTCGACCCCGTGAGCAAGGTATTCAAGTCAGCGGCCGAGATCACGAAGCTCTATCGCGACAAGGGCATCGTGCCGTCGGACGAGGTGACGGTGTATTGCCAAGTGGGCATGCGGGCGTCCCACGACCTCTTCACGCTGGCGCTGATTGGCCACGACCTGGCGAAGTTGCGGAACTACTACGGCTCGTGGGAAGAGTGGGGCAACCGCGACGACACCCCGATCAAGACCCGCACGCCTTAGCCTTCACCAGAATGGCGCGCAGCGCTCGAGGTTCTGGGGCATCGCCCCGCAGCCCTTCAGGAGCAGGCGTTTCGCGCCGGCGGTGACTCGCGCAGGCACGTTCGTAGATGAAACGCGCGGTGCCGCCATCATGCCACTGTCCCGCCAATTCGGATAGTGCGCGTGCGCCTCGTAGGTCGTGATACGGCCCTATGCGTCCGGCGGGCCCGGCATGCACATGTGCCGTGCCACGCCGACGTCGATGCTGTTGTTCCGGCCCTTGAACCTGAACTCCTCCTAATAACCAGAGCATCCCCTGGCAAGTTCAAACATCATTCCGTGCTGCGTCTCTCTGTGTGGCCAATTCCTTGACTGCCGATCCGCCTTGGTGCAAGAGTGCGCTGAGCGGCGAAGCAGCGAAGGGCCCCCCAGGGAGAACGTGCGCGATGGCCCATGGCTGTGCACAGGGCATTCGGGAAGCGGCGTGGCGTTCAGTCGAGGTCCATCCAGCCAAGCGATGGGGTTGCCCTCGTTGGGCTGGCGCTCAGCTGTGCCTATGACCTGACGACCGTCGGCGCCTGGGCAAGGGAGGCTGGGATGTGCGAAACGCAACTGCGTCTGCGGTGTCGCATTGCTGGCGTTCCTGCCAAAGTGTCGCTTGACTTCGTGCGGGTGCTGCGGGCGGGTCTCTGCCGAGAAGTCCGCGGGGGTGCCCTTACGGATTACTTGGATGTTGGGGACCCTCGAACGATGAGACGGTTGCTTGCGAGGGTTGGGCGAAGCGGTCCCGACAACCCTACGGTACTGGAGTACGTCAGCGCCCAGCGCGTCATTCGGGATGTAGCGTTGATTGAAGAGCTCAAGAAGGTGCTCACGCCGATGGCTACGTTTCGTCACCATGACGGGCCTCATCACTGATCTGCGATCGGCCTTCAGGCAGTTCTTGCGCAACCGGGGGCTGACTGTCGTTGCGCTGACCTCGCTCGCGGTGGGCATTGGTGTGAGCGTGGCGATCACGAGCGTGTCGACCGCCGTGCTCGTCAGGCCGCTGCCGTATGACAGACCTCAAGACCTCGTCATGATCTGGCGGCAGGGCACCGGTCCCGATCCTCTGGCTGGCTTCTGGGGGCGGCGGCGGACGGCCCGATACGTCTCGACGCCTGCGATGGTGCTGCACTGGCGGGAACAGGCCCTTCCGTTTGTGGATTTTGCGGTCTTCGAGAGTTGGGAAACGGGGGTGTCGCCACGTGTCGACCTGATTGATGGGGCCGGTGTGGAGCGGTTGCGCGGCACACTCGCCACGGCGAACCTGTTCAGTGTGCTCGGCGTGCGTGCCAGACTCGGGCGCACCTTTGGAGAAGACGAGACCGGTGTGGCCGTCATCAGCGATCGCCTCTGGCGACGGCGGTTTGGTGCCGATCCAGGCGTGCTTGGCAAGACCATCACCCTCGGAACGGGTAGATTTCGTGACCGGAACCTGGTCGAGATCATCGGCGTGCTTCCGGACCGTTTCCGCTTCGACTATCCCGACGAGACGGAGATTTGGCTGCCCCTGTCATGGTCGGCGATCGCGAGCGAGTTCCAGATCGGCTTGATGTACCGCGCCGTGGCGCGCCTTAGCGGCGACACGCCGATCCAGGCCGCGGAGGCGGCGATGCAGGGGCTCCACGACCCAGCCGATCGAAAGCGAGGAACCCGCATCTGGCTCGAGCCGGTGCACGACTATGCGGTCGGCGCGTCGCGGGGGGCACTGCTCCTTGTGTCTGCGCTTACGCTACTCGTCTTGCTCAGCGGCGCGATCAACGCGGCGACCGTCTTTGCCGCGTCAACCGTCTCCCGCCTGCGTGAAATGCGGGTGCGTCGAGCGCTCGGCGCCTCGCAGGGACGCCTGGTCCGCCAGGTCTTCACAGAGGCGGCGGCCGTGGCCGTTCTGGCTGGGGCGGTGGGGTCGGCGACGGTATCCCTGGCGTTGCCAGGGCTGCGAGCCATGCTGCCGGCCGGTTTGCCACGCGTCGATGAGATTGGCCTCGACTGGTGGACGCTGGCCGGCGTGTGCGGGGCGGTCGTCCTCAGCACGCTGCTCGCCGGATTCATCCCCGCCTGGCTGAGCGTGCGCGACCGCGAGCACCGACACCTCGAGGACACGCACACCGCCACGATGTCGCTTGCTGGGCTGCGACTCAGGATGGGGTTGCTGGGCGTGCAGTTCACGCTGGTGACCGCCCTGCTCATCGCCGGCGGCATGCTGGTCCGCAGCTTCGGGAACATCATGCACGTGGACAAGGGCTTCGAAGCAGACGCGAACGTCTACGTGGCCGAGATCCGGCTGATACACCCTACCTACCGCGATCAAGGCAGCCGGTTGCAGAGCGAACTGCTGAGGCACGTCCGCGAGCTGAGGTACGTCGACGCTGCCAGCTTGACGTCGGCCATTCCTTTGCGCGGCACGGATTTCGTTGGCAGGCTTCGGCGATTTGACGGGCAGCCGATTTCGGCGAACAGGCGAATCGTGGACCCGGGGTACTTTGACGTCATGCGCATCCCGCTGCTCAGCGGCCGCTGGCTTACAGATGCCGAGGGCGAACCCGTCGTACTCGTCTCTCAGTCACTTGCCATGGCGGCGTACCCCGGTGAGAATCCCCTCGGCAAGCCTCTCTGGGGTTCGGGCGCGCGGATTGTCGGTGTGGTGGCGGACGTCCGTGCACGCTCGCTGTTGGAGCGCCCAATGCCAGCGTTTTACGTACCAATGGCCCAGGAAACATCGTCTCTGGTCTGTTTGCTTGTACGTACCGGGATGGGGGCACCGCAAGTCGCAGCGGACTTGAGACAGGTCGTTGGAGACGTCTACCCTGAGCAGCCGATACCACGCCTCGCGACGTTGGACCAAGTGCTCAACGACTCCGTTGCGGATCGCCGCGCCTATGCCGTCATCTCCAGTGCGTTTGCCGTCGCGATGTTGCTGCTGTCCGGCCTGGGCTTGTGCGGTCACCTGTCGCACGTCGTGGCGGAGCGTGCCCGTGATCTGGCAATCCGCTCGGCGCTTGGAGCATCCTCGCGGCAGCAGCTGCAACTCTTGGTTCGGCACATCGTGCCGGCTCTGTTCGGCGGGGTCAGCATCGCGATGGGAACTGTGTACTTATTGTTCCCGCTCGTCGCGCCATTCTTGTTCGAGATTGACCGATTCGATGTGATCTCGTGTGCCGTGAGCGCTCTGCTGGTCACGGGCTTCACCGCTGCGGCCGTCGTCTTGCCGGCCCACCGCGTGTCGAGGTTGGACGCGGCCACCATGCTCCGAGCGACTTAGCCCCAGGAACGTCGACGCGCCGTCGATCTTGCCGCCGGGAATTGCATCGGATCTTCCGCCGGCCGTTGCCTTGACCGCAGCCGACCTCGGGTGGATCCTCTCGCCGGATGGGTAGCGCTGAGAGATTCAGGAAGGTCTCGCTGGCCTTGGCCATTGGCTCCACAGTCCTGTACTGGTCCGTTGATGTCGACAACCGGCATGTGACAGCAGAACGGCGAGCCGCGCTGGCGGCCACCACGATGCCCATCGCGTTGAATGGCTGCAGACCGAGCTTGCGGGGTGTCTCGCTCGCTACGAGATCCGCTGGTCTCGGTGCAGGTCGCGCTGGCCGTCGTCCTCGGCATCGGCGCGACACTGATGCTGCGATCGTTGTGGAACCTGCAGCACGTGGACCCCGGATTCACCCCTGCCAACGTGCTGACCTTCCGCCTGCAGACCACCTCGAAGTACCGCGCCCTGACGAATGGACTGCCCTACCTCGAGCGGATGCGCGAGCGGGTCGCGGCGATTCCGAGTGTCGTCGAGGTCGGGTTTGCCGGCCACCTGCTGATGAGCGGCTACTCGTGGACGACCTCGGCACACCGGGCCGATCGTCCGCTGGCGCCGGGGACGCAGGCGCCCACCGTCGGGTGGCGGTTCGTCCACGGCGACTACTTCCGGACGCTGCGGATCCCGCTCGAGTCCGGCCGGCCCTTCTCGAATGCCGACGTCTCGAAGTCGGCGCAGGTCGCCATCGTCAATGAAACCCTCGCGCCGCAGTACTTCGATGATCCGTCTGCGGCGGTGCGCCAGCGTTTGATCGTCACCAGCGGGAGAAGCGGCGCGGACGAACCGCTGGAGATCGTCGGCGTGGTCGGGGACGTTCGGCATCGAAGCCTCGATCAACCGCCGATGCCGGAACTGTTCCGGCCACTGACGCAGACTTTCATGTTCCCGATGGCGATGGTCGCGCGGACGCTGGGGCCGCCCGAACAGATCGCGGCGGCGGTCCGCCAGGCGGCGTTTGAGATCGACCCGTGCCGGCCACGAGCGTGGTGAAGGGCTGCAGCTCGGCGACGGGCACCACCGCCGCCGCGGGCCTGCTCCTCGGGCTGATCGGGGTCTACGGCGTGGTGGCGTATCGCGTGCGACAGCGCGAGCGCGAGATCGGCATCCGGCTCGCGCTCGGCGCGCGGCCCGGCGACATGGCCCGGCACGTGGTTGCGCAGGGCGCATGGCACGCCGCCGCCGGCGTGGCCCTCGGCGTCCCAGCGGCGTTCATCCTGTCGCGCGTCATGGCGAGCATGCTGTTCGGCGTCACGACGCGCGACCCGCTGACGTTCACTACGCTCCCGCTGGCCATTGTCGCGGTGACCACGCTGGCCTGCTACCTGCCCGCCCGCCGGGCCTCCCGGGTCGATCCAGTCGTCGCGATCCGTACCGACTGACCATATAATTCGCGGCTGGAGGCTTTCATGATCCGCCGCACCGTACTCGTCCTCGTTGCCGCACTGGCCGTCACCTCGCTGACCGTCCAGGCCGGCTCGACCCCGCATCGCGCCAAGCTGGGGATGGTGATCACGCAGAGTGACATCGCGTCCCAGATCGGCTTCCAGGTGATCAAGAACGGCGGCAACGCCATCGATGCCGTGGTGGCCACCGGCTTTGCCCTGGCCGTCACGCACCCCACCGCCGGCAACATCGGCGGCGGCGGCTTCATCGTCTATCGGCCCGCGAAGGGCGAACCCGTGTCCTACGACTTCCGCGAGGTCGGGCCGTCGCGCTCGTCGCCGGAGATGTGGCTGAAGGACGGCAAGTACGACTTCGAGACGCATCACAACAGCCATCTCTCGGTGGGCGTGCCCGGCACGGTGGCCGGCCTGCACATGGCCTGGAAAGAAGCCGGCTCGAAACCCTGGAAGGAATTGGTCCAACCCGCCATCGGGCTCGCACGCGACGGCTTCGAGATCTCGCACGGTCTCGCGCGCTCGCTGGCCGGCACGCTCGACGAATTCAAGAAGTACCCGGCCTCGCTCGCGCAGTTTTCGAAGAACGGCACGCCGTACCAGGCTGGCGAGATCCTCAAGCAGCCCGACCTCGCGCGCACGCTGACCCGCATCGCCGACCAGGGGCCGGCCGGGTTCTACGAGGGCGAAACCGCCGCGCTCATCGAGAAAGAGATGAAGGCCAACGGCGGCCTGATCACCATGGGCGACCTCAAGGCCTACCAGGCCAAGAAGCGCGGCGTCGTGAACGGCACTTACCGCGGCTACGACGTGTACGGTATGCCGCCGCCCAGTTCCGGCGGCATGGCGGTCGTGCAGATGCTCAACGTGCTCGAGGGCTTTGACCTCAAGGCCAACGGCTACGGCTCGGCGCAGAACATCCACCTGACGGCCGAGGCCATGCGCCGCGCGTTCGCCGACCGCGCGCGCTACCTCGGCGATCCGGATTTCGAGAAGGACATCCCGCTGCCGATGCTGATCTCGAAGGACTACGCCACCGGCCTGCGCAAGACGATCAACCCGAACAAGGCGTCGAAGTCGGTCGTCAACAAGTTCGAGTGGACCAGCGAATCGCCCGAGACCACGCACCTGTCGATCGTCGACGCCAACCGCAACGCGGTGGCCATGACCTACACCCTCGAATACGGCTACGGCTCACGCATTGTCGTGCCCGGCGCCGGCTTCCTGCTGAACAACGAGATGGGCGACTTCAACGCCGGCCCCGGCCTCACGGATGAACGCGGCCTCGTCGGCACCAACCCCAACCTCGCGCGGCCGGGCAAGCGCATGCTGTCGAGCATGGCGCCGACGATCATCGCGAAGGACGGGCAGCTGTTCATGGTCACCGGCACGCCCGGCGGCCGGACGATCATCAACACCGTGTTGACGACGATCCTGAACGTGATCGACTACGGCATGAACGCGCAGGAAGCGGTGGACGCCGGCCGCATGCACCACCAGTGGCTGCCGGACCGCATCAACCTCGAGCGCTACGGGTTCTCGGCCGACACCATCAAGATGTTGCAGTCGATGGGTCACACCGTCAACGAAGGCGGCGGCCAGGGCGCGGCGCAAGTGATCGTGTTCAACCAGAAGGACAACATGCTCGAGGGCGGCGTCGATCGCCGGCCCGCCGACGGCGGCGCAGCCGGGAAATAAAGTGCGTACGGTGCGTACAAGTGCCTAAGGTGCCTAGGGATTGGTGCCGAATGCGACGGGTTTGCCTAGAGGAGAGCGATATGAAGACGATGCGTTTGATGTTTGTGGCACTGACCATTACGGTGGTGCCTGGATCGTACCTGTTGTTCGCACAGCAACCGGCCGCTCCCGCGGGAGGCCAGCCCGCCGCAGCGCGGCAGCCGATGTCGTTCTTCGTCACCAGCGTCGGCAAGGGTGACGGCGCCAATCTCGGAGGGCTGGCGGGCGCGGACGCGCATTGCCAGGCGCTCGCCAAAGCCGCGGGACAGCCCGACGCCGTGTGGCGCGCCTACCTCAGCACGCAGGGACCCGGCGCGGTCAACGCACGCGACCGCATCGGCAACGGCCCGTGGCACAACTTCCGGGGCCAGGTCATCTCGGCCAACAGCGGCGTGCTGCACGGCGACACCATCGAACAGGCACGCATCGGCAACCCGCTGGGCAAGCAGCTCGCGCTGACCGAGAAGGGTGAGCTGGTCAACGGCGTCGGTGACAAACCAAACCAGCACGACATTCTCACCGGTTCAACCGCTGACGGGCGGGCCTACACCGATAGCGCCGACCACACCTGCAACAACTGGACGAGCAACAGCGCCGGGTCGGCACAGCTCGGACACAGCGACAAGCAGGGGGGCGGCAACAGTTCATGGAACTCGACGCACGCCAGCAAGGGCTGCAGCCAGGACAACCTGATCGGGACGGGCGGGGCGGGGCTCTTCTACTGCTTCGCGGTCAAATAAAGGTGCGTACAGTGCCTACTGTGCCTGATGGTGCCAAGGGGTTTAGTGCCGAGTGCGACGGGCGTACCGGCACCGACCCTTAGGCACGATTAGGCACCATTAGGCACCGTACGCACCGGATGATCAGTACAGGACCCTGGCTTCGCCGAGCTTCTGGACCAGTTGCCGGTAATGGGAGACGAGGAGGTCGCGGCGCTTCATCACCGCGTTAACCTCGCCGGCGGTCAGGTAGCCCTTCGTCGCGATCGTCACGTCGTCGATCGCGAGTCCCTCCAGCTTCGCCAGCAGGGCCCGGTCGCCGCGCGCCAGTTCGGCGGGCCGAATCGTCTCGGCCAGCCGGAAGGCGCGCGTGAAATCGATCATGATGACGCGCCACTCGGGCGAGATCAGGACGTTGGTGAGGTTGCGGTCGGCGTCCCGTACCAGTTCCATGAACACGCGCTGCCGGAACATGTCGTTGTTCCAAGCCGTCGGGTCGGGCGGCGCGATCTTCTTCTTCAGCCGCTCGCCCTCGTTCATCAGCGAGTCCCTCCACCAGGCGAGCGCGCCGGTCTTGCCGGCGTGGCGATACTCGATCGTCACGGGCATCATGTCGGCCAGTCCGACCAGGCCGGCGAGCCGGGCGGCGGCGACGTTGTACTTCCACGAGTCGACGAAGTTCATCTCCACCTTGCCGTGGTCGGGCTGGAACAGGTGCTTGCGCTCGTCGATCGGCTGAAACACCGCGTCATGCTTGAAGGTGCCGTCCGACAGCGTCAGTCGCTGCGGCCGCGTGACGCCGCTCGGGGTGTCGCGCTGGCCCACGACCTTGGCCGTGCGCATGAACGCCTCGATCTGTTCTCGCGTGACGGGTGTGTCGGCGGCCAGCGGCGTAACGGCGCAGACCAGGGTGAGGACGGAGAGGCATATGCGCATGGATCCTCCTGCTGCCATGGACGAAGGGACTCGCCAGGCGGTGATTCTACCGGACCGCGGGGCCTGGAACGAGGCCGTTCGATGGCTTACTCCGCGCGGAGCGCGGACACGGGATCGATGCGCATGGCTCGGAGCGCGGGGACAGCCACGGCTGCAACCGCGACTCCGAGCAGCGTGGCCGCCACACCGGCGAGCGTGAGCGGATCGGTAGGCGCGACGCCGAACAGGATCGTGCTCAGGCCCTTCATTACCGCCAGCGACGCGCCGAGGCCGATGATCAGGCCGATGGCCGCCTGCGCCAGTCCCTCCCCCAGCACCTGCTGCATCACGCGCCAGGGGCCGGCGCCGAGCGTCAGGCGGATGCCGATCTCCGGCGTCCGCAGCGACACCAGGTGCGCCATCACGCCGTAGATGCCGGCAGCGGCCAGAACGAGCGCGATCGGCACGAGCGCCAGGGCATCGCCGTTCGCATGGAGCACGAACGTCAACGCAAACGTTGGGAATTGCGTGGTGGGGATGTACATCTCCGGATTCACCGGGGCATCCAGTCCCCAGTGCTTGACGTCGCCGACAATGCCGATCACTTCGCGCGAGGAA
>MELE01000110.1:35168-35251 GCA_001768615.1 Acidobacteria bacterium RIFCSPLOWO2_12_FULL_67_14b
GAGACCCGCGATGGCGGCTCCGGCGGCGCCTGGAGCACCAGGGGGACGAACATCTGCGCTTCGCCGTGCGGAAACACTGCGTT
>MELE01000110.1:35261-35727 GCA_001768615.1 Acidobacteria bacterium RIFCSPLOWO2_12_FULL_67_14b
CGCGCCGGCCATCCAGGCCGGTGAGCGGCGGCAACATGGTGGCCCCGACCGAACGGATCAACGGTTCCGCCGCGAGCCGCGCTTCGAGCTCAGTGAAGAATCGAGCGGCGGCGGGGCCGTCCTTGTAGCGCGCGCCAGGCAGGCCGAGGCGGAAGGTCAGGCGGTCGTTCGTCTCGATGCCGGCGTCCTGCGACAGCACGGCCTGGAAGCTGCGGAGCGTGAGCCCGGCGCCGACCAGCAGCAGCGACGTCACGTGCGAGCCATGACCGCGGCTCAGGTCCGGGTATTGCCGCTCGAGGTCCTTGCCGATGCGGTCCATCTCCGATCGCGCCTGGGAGAATGACACGCCCGGCTTGAGCCGCGCGTAGACGAGGAACTGGTGCGAGACCCGCGATGGCGGCTCCGGCGGCGCCTGGAGCACCAGGGGGACGAACATCTGCGCTTCGCCGTGCGGAAACACTGCGTT
>MELE01000110.1:35738-40084 GCA_001768615.1 Acidobacteria bacterium RIFCSPLOWO2_12_FULL_67_14b
CACTGCGTTCTGCGGCAGCACGCCGATGACCTGGTACGGAATGCCGTTGAGGGCAATCCTGCGGCCGACCACACCGGCGTCGGCGCCGAAGCGCTGGCGCCAGATGGCATGTCCGAGGACGACCAGGCGATTTCGCCCGACGGCGTCCTCACCGTTCTCGAACGTCCGGCCGTGGAGCGGCGGGATGCCGAAGACCTGGAAGTACGGCGATGACACGGCGGCAATCGGCAGTTTCTCCGGATCGCCCTCGCCCGTCAGGTCCGCGGTGACCTCGGTGGAGGCCGCCATCGCGCTGAACGACGTGGCCTGCCGTGCCCAATCCAGGTAGTCGGCGGCCGAGACCGAGTTATCCATCACGCCCTCGGCCTCGCGCTTCTCCCATATCATCACGAGCGTTTCGGGCTGCGGGTATGGCAACGGGCGGATCGACACGGTGTGCACGGCCGAGAACACGGCCGTGTTGGCGCCGATGGCCAGCGCCAGCGTCAGCACGATGATCGCGCTGGTGCCCGGTTGCCGGCCCATCATGCGGGCGGCGTGGCGCAGGTCGTATCGCAGCGTGTCCATCCAGAACCTCCGCGGTTCGTATTCGACATACCTTTGGGTCTTGCTGAAGCGCGTCCACCGGTCGAGGCGCGCGCCGGCCATCCCGGCCAGGAACATCCGCTCCATCTCGGCACCGTACTCGGCGCGCAGGTCGCGCGGAAACAGCCGCAACAGCGTCCGATAGAGCGCTCGATCCGTCATCTCAGAGCCTTGCCCCGCCGAAGCGTCATCGCGAAGGCGGGACCTTCAGCAGCCTTCGCGTCCGGGGGTCGACGAGCAGCGCCTTCAACCGCTTGGCTTCCGCGCGCGCGACCTTCGTGCCCAGCGACGTCAGGCTGAAGTACTGACGGCGCTCGGAGGGGTCTTCGTTGGCATCGCCCGGCGCTTCTTCGATCAACCCGTCGTCTCGAAGGGTGCGCAGCGTGCGATAGAAGTTGCCGGGCAGGATTCGGTCGCCGCCCTCACGCCGCTGGATGTCGCGGACGAGGCTCCAGCCGTGGCGCTTGCCGTCGGCCAGGGCCAGCAGGATGTCGAGGACGAGCGGTTTGAGCGGGAGAAAGCGCTCGGGACGGTCGCGGTCCATTCCGCGACGATACTCTCAAATTGACACTAGTGTCAATCCGAGACTACTTGCGGCCGGGCCGCCGCGCACGGAGCAGCGCCCGCGCGGCACGATTGAGAGGTTCATCGAAGCTCGAGAAGCGCGCCGCGCCAGCGCTCAGGCTTCGCAGCACCATCGCGAATGACGCGAGATGGACGCTGTCGAAGCCGCGGAGGCGGAAGCGCTCGGCCAGGCCGCCGGCTTCCTGACAGAGGGCGGACGTCACCTCGATCGCGACGTAGTGGGGCCAGTCCGCCTCGAACGCGCGCCGTGCCTTCCGGAAGTCCGCCGCGCGCAGGGCGCCGTCGCGCCAGCGCCGGGTGAGCGCCGCGCGGAACTCCGCGTAGGCGATCTGCGAGGTCGTCACCACGGCCGCCTGCCGGACGAGCGCCCGCACCGTGTCGCTGCCCACCTCGTCGATGTACAGCCGTGCGAGGCTGCTGGTATCCAGATAGAGCGTCACCGGCGGTTATCCAGGATCGACTCCGAGAGCGACGGCCCTGACTGGAGCGTCACAGGCCGCGGCACCCCGCCGGGCTTGCCGCCCGCCCACGCCGCCCGTCCCGAATTCACGAGCGCATGCGCCCAGGACAGGTCGATCACCGCCTCGGGCGGCGGGATCGGACTGATGGTCGCAATCTGGCGCCCGCGTTCGGTCACAACCAGCCGCGCGCCCGCCTGCACGCCCTTCAGGTGGCGGCTCAGATGGGCCTTCAACTCCCGGATGCCGACGCTAGTCATGGCAGGTCCACATGTGACTACATTATCATGTCATTGTAGTCACATGATAAAGCCGTCCCATGGCACCGACCCGCCTTAGAATGACTCCGTGACCACCGGCGGCATCGTGTTGTGCGGCGGACAGTCGACCCGAATGGGCGTGCCCAAGGCCACCCTGCCCTTCGGTCCCGAGACCATGCTGCAGCGCGTGGTCCGGCTGCTCGGCACCGTCGTCTCCCCCATCGTCGTCGTCGCGGCCCGCGGGCAGTCGCTGCCGGCCCTGCCCGATGAGGTCACGATTACTCGCGACGAGCAGGAGGCGCGGGGACCGCTCGAAGGATTGCGCGCCGGCCTGAAGGCCCTCCCGGAGTCCACGGAAGCGGCCTACGTGACCAGCTGCGACGTTCCGCTGCTGGTACCCGCGTTCGTCGAGCGGATGATCGAACTGCTGGGCGATCACGACATCGCCGTCATGGAAGTCGACGGCTTTCCCCATCCGCTTTCGGCGGTCTACCGGCGCGCCACGCTTCCGCACGTCGAATCGCTCCTGGCGAATGACCGGTTGCGGCCGGTGTTCCTGTTCGAGGCGGTGCGGACGCGTCGCGTGCAGCCGGCGGAGATGACCGTCGTCGATCCGGAGCTCCGGACGCTGCGGAACCTCAACACGCAGGAAGACTACCTGGCGGCGCTGAAGGCCGAAGGCTGAAGGCCGAAGGCTGAAGGCCGAAGTCCTCTACCAGCCCCGCTGGCGATGGTATTCCGCCACCAGTGCGTCGAGCCGCTCGAGGTTGAGGTTCGCCGCGGGATCGCTGGGCAGCGGGGTGTTGAGAAACCGTTCGGGCAGCGTATCTTCCGCCGGCGTCCACCCCGCGAGCAGGTTGAACTGCCGCTTGGCGGCAACGATGCGCGTGGCGGTTTCGCGCAGTTCGCCGGCGGTCACGTCCCAACCGGTGACGCTGCGCAGCATGGCAGCCGCCTCGGTATGGAAATCGTCGAAGACGCCGCGCAGGAACTTGCAGATGATCAGCGAGTCCATCAACGCCGCCCGGTCCTCCGTGTCGATCGCATGACGCACGGCGTCCAGCGTCACGTGGCGGCGATCGACCTTGTCGGAGAAGTCGACCTCATAGGCGCCGCTACGATTGTGGTCGGCGCCGCGCGCGCCCACGGCAAAGCCAAGCGCCATCGTCTGCAGCGCCCTCGGCTCGTAGCCGGGAATCTCGAGGCCCTTGACCTGCGGCGCGATCGCGATGCTGTGGTGCCCGATCGTGTGAGCGGCGCGACGGCTGCCTTCGGCCAGCAGACCGCCAAGCCCGTGACGTGACCCAATCAGATCGATCGCGTGCAGCAGTGCGTCGCCGCTCCCGAAGGTCAGCCACGGCTCGTCGAGCCATCCGCGCTCGACGCACTCCATGGCAAACGCGATCGTCCCTCCCGTGCTGATGGTGTCGAGGCCGAGCTCGTCGCATCGCTGCGACGCCCGCAACACGGCGGCGGCGTCGCCCACCCCGCATAACGACCCGAGTGCGAACAGGCTCTCGTACTCGACGCGCACTTGCCCGTCTTGGCCAAGCGAGTAGATGTGCTCGCAGCCGATCGTGCATGCCACACAACTGTCGCGGGTCTTCGAACGCGTGGTGCTCAGCTGCTCGGGTGAGAGGCTGGCCGCTTCGTCGAAGGTGCCGCTCTGGAAGTTGCGCGTCGGCAGCGCGCCGAAGCGGTTGAACGTCAGCAGATTGGTTGCGGTGCCGAGCTCGCGGTACTTCGCCGTGGCGGGACCGAACGACCGCTTCGACAGGTCCTTGCTGAGCGCCGTCAACTCGCGCGGGTGCGCCCACTCGGCACGCTGCGTGCCCCTGACGGCGATCGCCTTGACGTTCTTGGCGCCGAGCACGGCCCCGCTGCCGCCGCGGCCGGCATGGCGGCCGTCGTGCGAGATGGTGGCGTAGCGGACCAGGTGCTCGCCGGCCGGGCCGATCGACGCGATCCGAAAGTCGGCGCCAAGACGTGTTCTGAGTGCCGCCTCCGTCTCCTGGCAAGTCTGGCCTGCGCATTCAGCCGCCGATTCCAGGCGCACTCGGCCGTCGTCGATGACGAGAACCGAAAGCTCGGGCGCGCGTCCGACGATGACGATGGCATCGCAGCCGCAGCTTTTGCCGGCGATGGCAAAGCCGCTGCTGGCGAGCGAGTCGTTGATGCGATCGGTCAACGGGCTCTTGCTCACCACGGCGAACTTCGCCGAGGTGGTCAGGGGACTGCCGACCAGCGGGCTGAAGGCAAACACCAGGGGCGCCTCCGGCGCGAGCGGATCAAGGTGCGCGCAGCCTTCGTCGAGCAGCAGCCGGACACCCAGGCCGCTGCCGCCAATGAACCGGCGCAGGACCGCGTCGGCCAGCGGCACACGCTCGACGCTGCCGCAGGACACGTCGATTCGGAGGTAGCAGCCGTGGTAACCGAAGGGCATCAGCTTCCGTTACCC
>MELE01000110.1:40127-44334 GCA_001768615.1 Acidobacteria bacterium RIFCSPLOWO2_12_FULL_67_14b
CGCAGTCGTCGTCGCCGAGCGGCGTCCCCGGGTCGCTGATGAACCGATCGCCGTTCAGACTGGCGACAAGAGAAGGGTGAAGCCGATCCACGGCGATCAGCTCGGCAAGGGCGGGCATCCGCGCCGCCAACGTCCCCAGCAGGTGCCCCAGTGTGTCCGCCTGGACGTCCAACTCGGCGATGCCGGCGCGCTCGCGGGAAACGCCAAGAAACTCAACATGCATATGCGCGAACCCTCACGATGGTAGCATGGCGATCAGTCGTACAGGGCCCATGAGCGATCCCACTTTCCCGCCCACGCCGGACTCGGCCTCGAAGATCAAGCCTCGGGGGAACCGCGGCCGTGTGCGCTCCACACCGAAAGGGCGGCGTGTCGATCCGGCAGCGCGCGAAGAGCTGCTGGCCCTGCTCGGCGACGCGCCCCGTCGCCGCGATCTCCTGATCGAGCACTTGCACAAGATTCAAGACCGCTACGGGTGCTTACACGCGCGGCATCTGGTCGCGCTCGCGGCCGAGATGAAGATGGCGATGGCGGAGGTCTACGAAGTGGCGACGTTCTACCACCACTTCGACGTGGTGAAAGAGGGAGACACTCCGCCGCCCGCGATCACCGTCCGCGTCTGCGATTCGATCGCCTGCGAGCTCGCGGGCGCACGCGAGCTGCTCGCCACGCTGGCTGCTCGCCTCGGCGCGGGCGTGCGCGTGTTGCCGGCTCCGTGTGTCGGCCGCTGCGAGAGCGCGCCGGTCGCGGTCGTCGGCCAGCATCCAATCCCGCAGGCCACCGCGGAACAGGTGGCTGCGGCCGTTGACGCCGGTCACGTGACGCACCCCCCTGCCGGTGTCGTCACTCCCGGCCACATGGATTACGCGGCGTACCGCGCGAGCGGTGGATACGCGCTCGCCGCCGCGTGCATGGCCGGGAGCAAGACACCCGCGGACGTCGTGGCCGTGATGGAAGACTCCGGCCTGCGCGGCCTCGGCGGCGCCGGCTTTCCCGCCGGCCGCAAATGGAAGCTGGTGTCGGCCGAGCCCGCGCCCCGCCTGCTGGCGATCAACATCGACGAGGGCGAGCCCGGGACCTTCAAGGACCGCTACTACCTCGAGCGCGATCCGCACCGCTTTCTCGAAGGCGCCCTCATCGCGGCCTGGGCGGTCGGCATCGACGCGATCTACATCTACCTCCGCGACGAGTATCACGGCTGCCGGGCGATCCTGGCGCGCGAGATCGCGGCACTCCAGGCGAATCCGCCGTGTGCCATGCCGGCCATCCACCTGCGACGGGGGGCCGGCGCTTATATCTGCGGCGAAGAGTCGGCCATGATCGAATCCATCGAGGGCAAGCGCGGCGAGCCGCGCCTCCGCCCGCCGTACGTGGCGCAGGTCGGCCTGTTCGGCCGTCCCACCCTCGAGCACAACATGGAGACGCTGCACTGGGTGCGCGACATCCTCGAGAAGGGGCCGGCCTGGTTTGCCGGCCACGGCCGCCGCGGCCGGAAGGGACTGCGCTCGTTCTCGGTCAGCGGCCGCGTCAAGAGGCCGGGCGTGCACCTGGCGCCCGCAGGCATCACGCTGCGCGAACTGATCGCCGAACATTGCGGCGGCATGCTCGACGGGCACGAACTGTACGGGTATCTCCCGGGCGGCGCATCGGGTGGGATCCTGCCCGCGTCGAAGGCCGACGTGCCGCTCGACTTCGACACCTTGAACGAGTACGGCTGCTTCATCGGATCGGCGGCGATCGTGGTGCTGTCGAACCAGGACTCCGCGGCCGGCGCGGCGCGCAACGTGATGAAGTTCTTCTCCGAGGAGTCGTGCGGCCAGTGCACGCCGTGCCGGGTCGGCACCGTCAAGGCGCTCCAGCTGATGGCGGCGAAGCGATGGGACGCCCCGCTCCTGCAGGAGCTGTCGCAGGCGATGATGGACGCGTCGATCTGCGGTCTGGGCCAGGCGGCGCCGAATCCGGTGCTCACCGTCTTGAAATACTTTCCCGGAGAAGTCGAGTAGTGCCCTCCTTCATCCTGAACGGCAAGACCGTGATCGTCCCCTCGGGCGAGACGATCCTCGAAGCCGCGCAGCATCACGGCGTCGAGATTCCGCGCCTGTGCCACATGGACGGCATGCGGCCGGACGGCAACTGTCGCACGTGCATGGTGGAGATCAAGGGCGAGCGCGTGCTGGCGCCATCCTGCTGCCGCTATCCCAAGGACGGGATGGAGGTCACCACCAACAGCACCAGGGCGGTGACCAGCCAGAAGATGTCGATCGAGTTGCTGCTGTCGGACGTCCCCGAGACGTCCTACACGCGCAACTCCGAGCTGGACCTCTGGGCCAGGAAGCTGTCCATCGGGAAGCCGCGCTTCAAGGCGCGCCATCAGCCGGTTGAAGACCTCTCGCATCCGGCGATGTCGGTGCACCTCGACGCCTGCATCCAGTGCAATCGCTGCGTCCGCGCCTGCCGCGAAGAGCAGGTCAACGACGTGATCGGCTACGCCTTCCGCGCCGGCGAGTCGAAGATCGTCTTCGACTTCGACGATCCGATGGGCGACTCGACGTGCGTCGCCTGCGGTGAGTGCGTCCAGGCGTGCCCGACCGGCGCGCTGATGCCGGCCCGCGACGCCGGCAAGATCGTTCCCGACAAGCAGGTCGATTCGGTGTGTCCGTACTGCGGCGTCGGCTGCCAGCTCACCTATCACGTCAAGGAGAACGCGATCCTCTACGTGCAGGGGAGGAACGGTCCGGCAAACGCGAACCGGCTGTGCGTGAAAGGCCGCTACGGCTTCGACTACGTCCAGCACGCGCATCGGCTCACCACGCCGCTCGTCCGCAAGCCGGGCGTCCCTAAGCACAAGGACTTCGTGGTCGATCCCGAACACTGGCAGGACGTCTTCCGCGAGGCCACGTGGGAGGAAGCACTCGACGCCGCGGCCAAAGGGCTGCGCGAGACCCGCGATACGTACGGCAAGCGGTCGCTCGCCGGTTTCGGCTCCGCCAAGGGCACGAACGAAGAGGCGTATCTGTTTCAGAAGCTGGTGCGCACCGGCTTCGGGTCCAACAACGTCGACCACTGCACGCGCCTGTGCCATGCGTCGAGCGTGGCCGCGCTGATGGAAGGCATCAACTCCGGCGCCGTGTCGAACCAGGTCCGTGACGTCGCCAATGCGGAAGTGATCTTCGTGATTGGCGCCAATCCCACCGTGAATCATCCGGTGGCCGCAACCTGGATAAAGAACGCCACGAAGGCGGGAGTGAAGCTGATCCTGGCCGACCCGCGCCGCAGCGATCTGGCCCGGCACGCCACCCATTACCTCCAGTTCAATCCCGACACCGATGTGGCGCTCCTCAACGCCATGCTGCACGTCATCGTCGAGGAGGGTCTCGCCGACGAGGCCTTCATTCGCGACCGCACGTCGGGTTACGAAGCGCTGGCGGAGAACGTGAAGATGTTCTCCCCGGAGATCATGGCGCCAATCTGCGGGGTCGATGCGAAGACGATCCGCGAAGTCGCCCGGCTGTATGCGACGTCGAAGGCGTCGATGATCCTCTGGGGCATGGGGATCTCGCAGCACATTCACGGCACCGACAACGCCCGCTGCCTGATCGCGCTGGCGCTCTCGACCGGCCAGATTGGCAAGCCCGGCTCGGGGCTGCATCCGCTGCGCGGGCAGAACAACGTGCAGGGGGCGTCAGACTCGGGACTGATCCCGATGTTCTACCCCGACTATCAGCGTGTGGGCACGCCGGCGGCGCGGCAGCGGTTCGAAACCCTGTGGCACACCACGCTCGATCCCGATCCGGGGCTCACCGTCGTCGAGATCATGAACGCTGCGAAGAGGCACGAGATTCGCGGCATGTACGTCATGGGGGAGAATCCCGCGATGTCCGATCCGGACGTCGATCACGCCCGGGAGGCGCTCGCCGCGCTCGATCACCTGGTCGTGCAGGACATTTTCCTCACCGAAACGGCGTACCTGGCCGACGTCGTACTGGCCGCCACCGCGTGGCCCGAGAAGGTCGGCACCGTCACCAACACCGATCGCATGGTGCAACTCGGACGAAAGGCGATTGAACCTCCCGGTGAGGCGAAGCCCGACTTCTGGATTCTCAACGAGCTGGCTCGCCGCGTCGGCGTGGATTGGCACTATGACCACCCGCGCGAGGTCTTCAACGAGATGCGCACCTGCATGGACTCGATCGCCGGCATCACCTGG
>MELE01000111.1:0-2257 GCA_001768615.1 Acidobacteria bacterium RIFCSPLOWO2_12_FULL_67_14b
TCGACCGGGCGCTCGGCCCTCCGCCCGAGATGCCGAAGAACGCGGCGAAGGTAGTAACCGCGGAGTACCGCGCGCCGTTTCTCGCCCACGCCACGATGGAACCGATGGTGTGCACCGCGAAGGTCGAGGGCGACCGCGCCGAGGTGTGGACCGGCGTGCAGGATCCGCTCAACGCGCGCTCCGCCGCCGCCAAGGCGCTCGGCATCGACGCGGCAAACGTCCACCTCACGAACTTCATGCTTGGCGGTGGCTTCGGCCGGCGGCTGCCGTTCACGTTCGACTATGTGGATCTGGCCGTGCGCGTGGCCCGGGCGATGTCACCCATTCCGGTGAAGACGATCTGGACGCGCGAGAACGACATCCAGCACGACTACTACCGCGGTGCGGCGCTGTCTCGTCACGCCGGCGCGCTGGACGCGAGCGGCGTGCCGCTCGCCGCGCACTCGAACTACACCGGCGGCGGCAACAGCGAAGCGGTGTTCATGCCCTACGCGATTGAAGAGATGAACGCCGAGGAAAAGGCAGCCAGGCACCCGATCAGGCTCGGACAGTGGCGGTCCGTGCTCAATTCGCAGCACGGGTTCTTCAAGGAGTCGTTCATCGACGAGATGGCGCACGCGGCGGGCAAGGACCCGTTCGAGTTCCGGCGCGGACTTCTGGGCGGCCAACCGCGCTTCAAGGCGGCGCTCGAAAAGGCGGCGGCGCTGTCCAACTGGGGCACGCCGCTCCCGCCGGGTGAAGGACGCGGCATCGCCATCTGCGAGAGCTTCGGCACCATCGTCGCCGAAGTGGCGCACGTGGCGGTTTCGCCGGAAGGGCGGCTCGCGGTGCGGCACGTCTACGCGGCGGTGGACTGCGGCGACGTGGTGAACGTGGATAGCGCCACCGCGCAGGTGGAGGGCGGCATCATCTTCGCCCTGTCGGCGGCGCTGCTCAGCGAGATCACGATTGCGCAGGGCCGGGTGGTGGAGAGTAACTTCCGCGACTACCCGATGATTCACATCGCCGATGCGCCGAAGGTGACCACGGCGTTCATCCGGTCCGATGCCCCGCTCGGCGGACTCGGCGAGCCGCCCGTGCCGCCGCTGGCCGCGGCGCTCGCCAATGCGATCCACGCCGCCACGGGCATCCGCGTCCGCGCGCTGCCGATCAGGAACACCTCGTTGAAGAAGGCGTAAGGGTGCGCGCCGGCGAGCGCCAGCTCAGCCTACGGAAGCAAAGCCCGCCTTCGTGAAGTGGGGATCGAATGCGAACACCCGCTCGACGTCGTGGTCGCGAGCGACAACGAACGAAACGGCGTCCACGAGGCTCAGCTTCGCCGAATGTGATGCCTCGAGCAGATCAAGGCCCCGCTCATGTTCGTCGGACCCAATCCACACGACCTCGAGCAACGGCGCAAAGTCCGCGCGGAACCTGGTGAGCGCGTCCAACCCGAGCCGCCGACCGATCAACGCATAACACTCGACCAGCGTGTACGACGTCGTCATCAACCGCGCTTCGTCCGCGGCGAGCTTCTTGAACGCCCGTTGCGCACGTTGATGGTGAGCGTCGGTCGGCACCAATAGCGCCAGGACCGCCGACGTGTCCACCAGGACCGTACTCACTCGTACGCCTCCCGAAGCAGGTCGTCGTGCCGGCGCGAGAGGTCCTTGGCCCCGTCACGATCGGCAAAGGCACCAACGAGCTTTGCCGCCCGCTCGTACTGCGCGCCGGGCTTCCGCGACTCGTCCGCGAGGACGCGATCGACCGATTGCCGCACCAGTTCCGCGACGGAAATCCCCTGCCGCCGCGCGATCGTCCGCAGCCGGCGGGCCTGCTCGGGGGTGAATTGCACTTGTGTTCGCAACATGCAGATAGTGTAGGCACAGCATGATGGCACGTCAAGCACGGCCAGGGCCACGGCGCCGGCGGCCCGCTAGCCGGCGTCGCAGAGCGGCTTGAACGTGAAGCCGCGCGATCGCAGCTTCGGACCGAGCCGCCGCACGGTCTCGGCGGCGTGACGCCGATCGGCGCGCGCGTCCTTGTGATGGCCGTCGTGGATCACGATGATGTCGCCGGCCGACGCGGTCCGCGCGAGGCGTTCGGCCAGGCGATCGCCGTCGCGGCGGCGCCACCAGTCGAAATCCCACATGCCCCAGCTCCAGCCCGCGAGTTGGTACCCGGCCAGATCGAGGCCCTGATACATCGCGCCGCTGCGCCATCCGGCGTGCGGCCGGAATAGCGGGCAGGGGGCGCGGCCGGTGATCGCCTCGATGCG
>MELE01000111.1:2283-35426 GCA_001768615.1 Acidobacteria bacterium RIFCSPLOWO2_12_FULL_67_14b
CCAGATCCTCCGGCGACTCGATCATCAGCCGGCGCGTGCCGCTGTGTAGCCCGATCGCATGACCTTCATCCGCGATCCGCCTGACGATCGGCGCGGTATCGGTCCCGATGTGGTCGTCGATCAGAAAGAACGTCGCCTGCGCGTCGGCCTCGCGCAGCGCGTCGAGCAGCGGCGGCGTCCAGTCCGGATTCGGCCCGTCGTCGAACGTCAGGTAGATCGACGGCGCGTCGCCCGGCGGCGCCGTCACGTGCCACACCGACTTCGCGGGCTTGAACGCTTCGAGCAGGAACGGGAACGGCGCCGTGTGCGCCAGCCCGACGATGGCGGCGGCCAGCACGATGAAGACGAACACGAGATCATTCTATTGGACCGCCTGATAAACTGAGACCGTGACCATGCACGCATTTCGCAGCCTCGTTGCCGCCCTGCTCGTCGCGTCGCCCGTGTGGGCCCAGGGCATCACCGATCCCTTTCCGACGCCGATCAACACCGCCGAGGGCGTGATCGCCGTGAACTTCGCGGAGTTCGCCACCATCCCGGACGTGCCCGGCGGCGAAGCGCCGCGGATGAACACGCTGGTCGACGAGCCGGGCACGCGCCGGCTGTTCGTCCACACCATGCGTGGCCCGATCTACAGCGTCAGCTACGATGGCAAGACCGTCTCGGAGTATCTCGACATCAACGCCGCGGCGTGGGGCGTCAGCGTCAACTTCGCCGGATCCGAGCGCGGCTTCCAGAGCCTCGCCTTCCATCCGCAGTTCGCCCAGCGCGGCACGCCGGGCTACGGCAAGTTCTACACGCACACCGACACCAGCAACATGACGCCGAAGGCCGACTTCCTGCCGAGCGGCGCCGGTCACACCCACGACACGGTGTTGCTCGAGTGGACGGCGAAGAATCCGGCGGCCGCCGCCTACGACGGCGCGGCACCGCGCGAGCTGTTCCGCGCCGCGCATCCGTTCGGCAATCACAACGGCGGCCAGATTGCGTTCAACCCGCTCGCGCGCGCCGGCAGCCCCGAGTTCGGGTTGCTCTACGTCGGCTTCGCCGATGGCGGCAGCGGCGGCGACCCGTACGGCCACGGACAGAACCTCAACTCGGCCTTCGCGAAGATCCTGCGGATCGATCCGCTGGGCAAGAACAGCGCGAACGGGCAGTACGGCATCCCGGCCTCGAACCCCTTCGCCAACGACGGCAAGGACGACACCCTCGGCGAGATCTACGCCTACGGCGTCCGCAATCCTCAGCGCTTCTCGTGGGACGCGAAGACCGGCCGCATGTACGTGGCCGACATCGGCCAGAACATCGTCGAAGAGATCAGCCCCGTGACCGCCGGCGCCAACCTGGGCTGGAACAAGTGGGAGGGCAGCTTTACCTACCAGGGTCGCGAAGGCGTCGGCACGGCGAACCAGCGTGGGGATGCGGCCGTCGTCTATCCGATCGCCGAATACGATCACCGCGATCCGCTGTTACAGCGCGTCGCGATCACCGGCGTCTACGTTTACCGCCAGAACGCGGTCAAGGCGTTGAGCAACAAGCTGATCTTCGGCGACAACCCGAGCGGCGAGATCTTCTACGTCGATGCCGACAACCCGCCCAAGGGCGGGCAGGACCCGATCCGCCGCATCCTGTTCAGTGACAAGGGCACGTCGAAGACGCTGCTGCAACTGATCCGCGAGAAGAACGCGGCCGCCGGCAAACCGGCGGCGCCGCGGGCCGACCTCCGGCTCGGGATGGGACCGGAGGGTCAGTTGTTCGTCATGAACAAGCGCGACGGCGTCATTCGGGTGATCGTGCCGTAGACGGCCGGCGTTCCTTGAAGAACTCCTGGATGAGGGCCCGGCACTCGTCCTCGAGCACCCCGCCGACGGCCTCGAGCCGGTGATTGAGCCCGGCCAGCTCGGTCGCGCGCGTCATCGACACGATCGCGCCCGCATTCGGCTCGGTCGTCCCGTAGACCACCGTGGCGATGCGCGCGTGGATCATCGCGCCCACGCACATCAGGCACGGCTCCACGGTCACGTACAGCGTGGCGCCGGTCAGCCGGTAGTTGCCGGCCCGCGCCGCAGCGGCGCGCAGCGCCACGACCTCCGCGTGCGCGGTCGGGTAGTGCGCGCCAATCGGGTGGTTGTAGCCCGATCCGATCACGACTCCGTCGAGCACGACGACGGCGCCGATCGGTACTTCGCCGGCCGTACGTGCGCGCGCCGCCTCGTGCAAGGCGGCGCGCATGAAGGTCTCATCGACCGCGGCCATGGCGACATCATGGCACGTCACGGCTGGGGGTGTCAGACTGGCAACGTGTTCAACGAACGGTCGGGAAGCCGTGGGCGCCCGTCTCGCCCGCGAACTGGAACTCGAGGAACACCTGCATGGTGTCGCCGTTCGAGGCCAGGACCACGTTGCCCGCCGTGGAGGGTGGGCGGTCGAGGTGAACGCAGTGGAACGTCACCACGGGCTTCGTCCGGTCGTCGAACGCATAGATGAACGTGCAAGGTTCGCCGCGCGCCATCCGATCGTTGTCGTGTTCGATGACGTACTGGCCCTGGAGGATCTGCCTGCCGACCATGACCGGGCGGTGGAACCACACGACGGTCGCCTGGCGCGCCGGCGTCCGCGCGGGTGATGGCGTGAGTTGATCCATGCTCAGGAGAACGTCAACAGCGTTGGCTTCCGCCATGGCGACCTGATCCTGGCAGCACGGCATGTCGCAACAGGCCTTGGCGGCCTTCTCACCACAACAACCGGCATCGGCGGCGACCGCCGCCGGTGAAGCGAGCAACAATCCCGCGAGTCCGACGAACGCGAGCATTCTGAAATGCATAGGAGAACCTCCGCTCTGCGGGACATCAAGCGAGAAGCGTGCCGTCGGGCTTGCGATGAAATCGGGCCGCTTTCCGCGCGTTTCGGCCCGCGTCGCGCGGAAGAATCCCTGAATCGCGGAAAATCACGCAGCCGTTGGTAAGATGAGCGCGGAGGATTTGATGATCGCTCGTTCCTGTCGTCTCGCGGCTCTCTGTCTGTGTTGCCTCACAGCCGGCTCCTCCGCGAGCTGGGCTCAAGAGAGTCACCTCGACACCCCCGGAGAAGTTCCCAAGTACGTCAGAGATCCCATTCCCCTCTTCACCACCGGCCTCGGGCCGTTCAAGCGGCCGATTTCATCCAGGAACGAAGAAGCGCAGGCCTTTTTCAACCAGGGCTTCCAGATGATGTACGCCTTCGCGCGGCTCGACGCCGTGCGATCGTTCCGCGAAGCGTGGAAGCGCGATCCCGATTGCGCGATCTGCTATTGGGGCGAGGGCTGGGCCTGGGGCTCGTACCTGAACGGGCCGATGTCGGCCGACCAGTCGCCGTTCGCGTATGCCGCCACCCGCAAGGCGATCAGCCTCAAGGACAAGGCCACGCCGAAGGAACGCGCCTTCATCGACGCGCTCAGCGTCCGCTATGTCAAGGACTTCGACGTCAAGACGCGCAAGGACCAGGACCAGGCCTACGCCGACGCGATGAAGAAGCTCGCGGAACAGTTCCCCGACGATCTGGATGCCGTCACGTTGTACGGCGACGCGCTGTTCCTGCTCGAGCCGCGCCGCGGCACGCGCGACGTCAACGCGCCCAATATCAAGCGGCTGCACGCCGTGCTGGAATCGGTGCTCAACAAGGATCCGAAGCACCCCGGCGCGTGCCATTTGTACGTGCACGCGACCGAGTCCACCGTGAAGCCCGACAAGGCCGTGTTCTGCGCGGAATACCTGGGCAAGACCATTCCGGGCGCCAGCCACATCAACCACATGCCATCGCACACCTGGAACGAGGTGGGCCGGTGGGGTGATTCGGTGCGGGCCAACCTCGACGCGTGGCATTCCGACCTGAAAGCCGACGCCGGCGAGGGCTTCGCGATCTACCCCGATCACAACCTCCACATGCTGCTCTACGCGGCGTCGATGGATGGACAGGGCGCCGTCGCCACGCAGGCCGGACGGGATTACACGAAGCGGACCAGCGACACGATGTACCAGGTGCTCACGCTGATTCGATTCGGCCGGTTCGACGAAGTGGTGGACGTGACCAAGCGCCCGGAGCGCGAGATCCCCGCCGCGGCATTCGACTTCTCGCAAGGCTACGCGAAGCTGAAGCTCGGCGAGCCCGAGTTCGCGAAAGCGTACCTCGCCAAGGTGAAGAAGACGGCCGAGACCTCCAAGCAGGAATTCCGCACCCACCCCGCCGCCCGACTGGTCGGCGTGCTGGCCGGCATTCTCGAGGGCGAGATCGCCAGAACTGCCGGCGATTTGCCCGGTGCCATTGCAAAATTCGAAGAAGCCGTGCAAAAAGACGATGAGATGGACTACGACGAGCCGGAGCCGCTGCCCTTCCCCGCGCGTCACTGGCTGGGCGCGGCACTGCTCGAGGCCAAGCGGCCCGCGGATGCGGAGCGCGTCTACCGTGAAGACATCAAGGACCATCCGCACAACGGCTGGTCGCTCCTTGGGCTGCAGCAGGCGTTGAAAGCCCAGGGGAAAACGGATCCGGAGGTGGATGCCGACCTGGCGAAGAGCTGGTCGCGTTCCGACACCTGGATTCGCTCGTCGCGGTTTTAGCGCGTAATCTGCGTCTAATCTGCGGGCTAGGCGCGGATCTTGCTAACCGAAGCAGGAGGGAGTGCACCATGTACCTCTTGCTTCGGTTACTCATCAACGCCGGCGCGCTCTGGGCGGCCACCACGCTCGTGGCCGGCATCTCGTTTACCGGCGACCTGCCCCGATTCCTGGTCGTCGCGCTCGTGTTCGGCCTCCTGAACGCCCTGGTCCGGCCGATCCTCCTCCTGTTGTCGTTGCCGCTGCTGATTCTCACGCTGGGCTTGTTCACGTTCGTGTTGAACGCCGCGATCCTGATGCTGCTCGGCGCGCTGTCGGAGGGCCTCGGCCTTGGTTTCCACGTCGCCGGGTTCTTCCCGGCCTTCGTCGGCGCGCTCATCGTCACGGTCGTCAGCTTCCTGCTGTCGGTCTTCGTCAAGTCGGGCAACGACAAACAGACGGTCGCGCGATCGTGAGGGCGCGGCCGTAGAATGACGGCATGGCCAAACGCCGAGCCGCCCTCGCCGCCCTCTGCATCGCTGCCCTCTCCGCCACGACCGTGGCGCAGCAGTGGCCGCACTACGCCGGCGATCAGGCCGCGTCCCACTACTCGCCTCTCGATCAGATCACCGCCGCGAACGTCGGCAGGCTCGCGGTGGCCTGGGAATGGAGGCCGAACGAAAAGGTGCTGCCCCAGTTCGGCACCTGGCCCGGCGCCTTCCAGAACACGCCGCTGATGATCGACGGCGTGCTCTACGTCAGCACGCCCTACAACCAGGTCGCCGCGCTCGATGCGGGCACCGGCAGGGAACTGTGGCGGTTCGATCCGAAGGTCTACGAAGACGGGCAGCCTCCGAACGGCCAGGGCTTCGCGCATCGCGGCGTGGTGGCGTGGCGTGACCCCTCGACTTCGCTCGGGGCAGGTGGCGACCGCCTCCGCATCTTCATCAACGCGCGCTACAAGCTGATCCAGCTGGACGCGAAGACCGGGCAGCCCGTCGACGGCTTCGGCAAGGGCGGCACGGTCGACCTCAGCGAGGGCCTGGTCTGGGCCATCAACAAGAAGCACTACACCAACACCTCGCCGCCCATCATCTACAAGGACCTGATCATCGTCGGCAACGGCGTCGGCGATCGGCTCACCTACAAGAACGATCCGCCTGGAGACGTCCGGGCATTCCATGCCCGGACGGGAAAACTAGTGTGGAAGTTCAACACCATCCCGCAGCGCGGCGAGTTCGGCAACAACACCTGGGATGGCGGCTCGTGGCAGTTCACCGGGCACACCAACGTGTGGGCGCCGATGAGCGTCGACGTGCAGCGGGGGCTGCTCTACATGCCGGTGAGCACGCCGAGCAACGACTATTACGGCGGGCGAAGGCCCGGCCAGAACCTGTTTGCCGAATCGATCGTCTGCCTCGATGCGAATACCGGCGCCCGCAAGTGGCACTTCCAGATCGTGCATCACGGCCTGTGGGACTACGACCCGGCCTCGGCGCCGAACCTGGTGACGATCACGGTGGACGGCAAGCGCATCGACGCGGTGGTGCAGCTGACCAAGCAGGGATGGGCGTTTGTCTTCGATCGCGTGACGGGCCGCCCGGTGTGGCCGATCGAGGAACGCGCGGTCCCGCGCAGTGACGTGCCGGGCGAAGCCTCGTGGCCGACACAGCCCTTCCCCACGCGGCCGCCCGCGTTCGAATCCCAGGGCGTGACCCTGGACGATGCGTTCGATGCGACGCCGGCGCTCAAGGCCGCGGCGCAGGCCGAGCTGAAGAAGTACCTGCTGGGGCCGATCTACACCCCGCCATCGATGCAGGGCACCGTGGCGCTGCCGGGGGTGTGGGGCGGCGCCAACTGGGGCGGCGGCGCGTTCGATCCGGACACCGGGCGCCTCTACGTGAAGACGACGCGCAGCCCGGCGATCTTCAAGATGGAGCCGTTCGACAAGAGCCGGCAGCCGGCGGATCGCCTCGACGAAGTCGATGCCGAGTACGTTCAGCGCAGCCCCTCGTCGTTCGTGGACGGCGTGCCGATCCTCAAGCCGCCGTACGCGCACCTGGTGGCGATCGATCTCAATCGCGGCGAGATCGCGTGGAAGGTCCCGTTCGGCGACGCCCCGGACCTGCGATCGGCTCCGAAGTTGAATGACGTGCCACTTCCCGACCGGCTCGGCGCCGCCGGACCGCCCGGCGCCATCGTCACCAAGGGCGGCCTGATCTTCGTCGGCGGCAACGACGTGGCCCTCTCCGCGTTCGACAAGGCCACGGGCCGCGAGCTCTGGCGGCACGGGCTGCCGCGGCAGGCCACTGCCACGCCGATGACGTATCTGGCTCCGGACGGCCGCCAGATGATCGTGATCGCGACCGGCCGAGGCGAGGACACGGCCCTCGTCGCCTTCTCCGCGCCAAGGTAGAGGCGGGTCTTTAGACCCGCCTATTCAAGGAGCTCGACGATGATCGACCGCTACACGAAGTTCGTGCTCACCGTGATCGCGCTCACGCTCGGCTATCTGTGCGTCGTCTTCACGCCCCTGCCGGCGGCAAGTGCGCAACAAAACACGCTCCGCCCGGGCGAGCCGACCGGGCCGGTGCAGGCCGTGATCGTCGGCTGGCGCGTGCCGGCAGGCGAATCCATTCCCGTCACCCTCGTGCGTCCGGCGCAGGTCACGGTCGTGGAACCGGTTCAAGTCCGGGGCACGGTGACCACCGAGCGCAGCTCCGGCGCCGCCGATCGCGTGGTGCTCGTGGGGTGGGAGGAGGGCGCGGTGCGCGAGAAGATGGTCAGCCCCATGCGGGCCATCACCGCCGTGTCGCCCGGCTTTCCGGTGACCATGCAGAAATAAGAGCGGCAACCCACGACCCAACCGGGCCGACACAAGACCCTAATGTGGCACCCCCCGGCCTCGATGCCGGCTTGTCGCGACCGCCACCTTGGGTTTGTCGTTGCTGAGTCTCGAAACCTGGCACTGGCAGTGCGGGGCACAGGTTATGCAGCCGAATGCCGCGGAGGATTCTATGTACCGCGCATTCGTGACACTTTCATTCCTGGCTCTGTCGTGGGCCCCCGCCCTTCTCGCGACGGTTGACACCACGCAAGCCCGGCCCGCGCAGATGCGATTCGAGGCGATGGACCGCAACCGCGACGGCGCGATCTCCCGCGACGAGTGGCAGGGATCCGCGCGTTCGTTCCAGGTCCACGACTGGAACGGCGATGGCATCCTGTCGGGACAGGAAGTCCGCGTCGGCGCCCTGCGCAACTCCAATTGGGAAGAAGCCGACCACGATCCGACCCGAGCCGAGCGGTTCCTCAGTTGGACGGCCGCCGGCTTCACCAACCTCGACCACAACCGCGACCGCCGGATCACGGCCGACGAGTGGCACTACGACATGGAGACGTTCCGGCGCGTCGATCGCAATCGCGACAACCGGCTGAGCCAGGCCGAGTTCCTCGGCGGCGACATGGACGATGACCGCGGCGACAGCTTCGACGATCTGGACGTCAACAACAACGGCCGGGTGGAGCGTGCGGAATGGCACGCCGGCGCCGCGGCGTTCACGGTGCTCGATCGCAACCGCGACGGCGTGTTGAGCCGCTTCGAGGTGGTCGGCACCCAGGACACGACCGGCGACACCTTCGATCGGTTTGCGCAGCTCGACTACGACCGCAACGGCACCATCGCCCGCAACGAGTGGCACTGGTCGCTCGGCAGCTTCACGACCCGCGACCTCGATCGCAACGGTGTGCTCTCTCGCCGCGAGTTCGACGTGTCGGGCGGTGCGCCGGCGACGGCGACCAGCGCCGGGTCGCGCTCGGTGCGCGTGAATTCACAGGCGCGCTGGACCGACGCCGGCCTCGACATCCGCGCCGGCGACACGATCACGTTCGATGCGAGCGGCACGATCCAGATGAGCGACAACGCCAACGACACGGCGACGCCGGCCGGCTCGCGCACCGGCCGCCGCGCGCCGGACGCGCCGATTCTCAACCAGCTTGCGGGCGGATTGATTGCCCGCATCGGCGACTACGGGTATTCGATCTGGATCGGCGACCGCCGCTCCATCGTCGCGCCGGTCGGCGGACGCCTGTATCTGGGCGTGAACGACGATCACCTGCCGGACAATAACGGCGAGTTCCTCGTTACCGTCGGCGTCGCGGGCCGCACGCTGCGGTAGGGCAACGCATAGGCATACGGCGGTGTAGGGCGGAACTTTAGTTCCGCCTTCTCCGTCGTCGCCAGCCATTCTCCTGTGCTAAAATTAAAAGTCTGTCGCGCCCATAGCTCAGCTGGATAGAGCGTCTGGCTACGAACCAGGAGGTCGCACGTTCGAGTCGTGCTGGGCGCACCAAACTCCTTCCGGATCAATTACTTCCACGGACGAGCCCATTTCCCGATGGGCGCGTCATTAAGAATTTGGGTCATGTCCGGCAAGTCCCACGCCCTCAACAAGTTACAGATCATCTCAGTAACGCGCGTTACCACTGAGTGAACAATTCGATTTGACCTCCGTCTTTGACGTAGTCCGTCAATGACGTATAATCTCCTCGGTGACGTTCGTCGAGACGAAGCTCTTCACGGAGTTGGTGCTGGACTATCTCTCCGATGACGAATACGCCGCCATGCAGCAGTTCCTGGTGGTGAATCCCGAAGCGGGGGACGTCATTCCTGGCTCGGGAGGGGTTCGAAAGCTTCGGTGGGGCGTCGCCGGTCGTGGCAAGCGAGGTGGCCTGCGCGTGATCTATTTCTTGCGACTGCGCAAGGACGAAGTCTGGATGCTGACGCTGTACGCCAAGAACGTCGCCGACAACATTCCTGCGAAGGTATTGAAGAAGATCAAGGAGGAGATCGATGCCGAAGGATAAGCGGAATATCGGCCAGGAGATTCTCGAGGGCATCCGTCAACTCAAGCGAGGCGAACACGGACGCGTGGTGAAAGTGCCGTCGGTCACTCGTATCCGCGAAAAAACCGGTCTTTCGCAACCTCTATTCGCCGCACTACTTGGAGTGTCAGTGCGCACCCTTCAGGAATGGGAGCAAGGTCGTCGTGCACCGTCTGGCGCAGCTCGAACATTGCTGCTCGTCGCGGAAAGAAATCCTCGCGCACTCCTTGACGTTGCTTAGAATCTAAGGCCCGTTTCCACAGGGCGAGTCCGCGAACTCTCGGTCTGGGCCGCCCGTGAACAACGTGGAGCAGGCGCCGAAGAAGGGAATATCCGGGGGCGGATTCTCTCTTTCAGTGCCATCGCAGCCAGCGTCACTTACCTTTCCATCCCCTGACATCATTAGGACGAAGCTTTCGACCCTGATTCAGTAATCTGGCGCGCCGATCGGAAGAGTAATCAGGCCACGATCATCTTGCGCGTAGCGTCTGCATCGGATCCACACGCATAGCCTTTCGGGCCGGAGCAAACACAGCTGCAGCGGCCACTCCTAGCAGGATCATTGCCACGGCGCCAAAAGTGAGGGCACTCGGAGGCTCGACGAAGTCCAGCGCCGCGATCAACACCCGAGTCAACACGGTTGCCGCGAAGACGCCTATCAATAGGCCGCTACCGACGAGCGCGATGGCGCCCTTCACAACGCCGACGACAATCAACATCGGGCTGGCTCCAAGCGCGAGTCGCACACCGAACTCGTGCGTGCGCTGCGCCACGCCATACGCCAACACCCCATACAAACCAATCGCGATCAGCGCGACTCCGAGGCTGGCGAAGAGCGACAGCAGGAACGTCGTGAAACGCTGGGTCGCCACAGTTTGGCCGATGCGCTCCTGAAGCGTTCTCACGTCGTAGATGGCCAGCTCGGGATCGGCAGCACGGACGACGCGGCGGACCATCTCGGGAACCGCGTCAACAGCACCCGCCGCTCGGACCACGATGTGAGGCGTCGTGATCAGTCCGTGTGCGTGCGGAACGTACATGGCTGGAGCTGGCGGCTCGATGAGCGTTTGCTGCTTGATATCGCTGACCATCCCGACGATTTCGCGCCAGGGCGTTTCAGCCTCGGTGGTACTCAGCCCTGGTTTTATGCGCTTGCCGATCGGATTCTCACCTGGGAAAAACTGGCGCACGAAACTCTCGTTGACGATCGCTGTTCGCGGCGCGGCTTCGTTGTCTCCAATCGTGAATTCTCGTCCCAGCCTGATCGGAATCCGCATGGCCTTAAAATAACCGGGGCTAATGAACGCAAAGCCTGCGCTGAGACGGGCGCCTACGGGCACACCGGCGCCGGGCAACTCGAGGCTCAATGAAAATCGCGGGCCGCTCATGGGCAGCGGACCAACAATGGCGGCACTCTCAATTCCCGGCTGCCCGGCCAACTCCGACAGCAATCCGTCGTAGAACTCGACTTGCTTGGCGAAGGGATACCGGCTGTCGGGCAGAGTCACCCTCATGGTCGAGACCGTCGCGACGTCGAAACCGGGATCAGTCCGACTGAGCCGGTCGAGGCCGGTAATCACGAGCATCGCGCCCGCGAGCAGCACGGCGCCTACGGCGGTTTCGATGACGATCAAACCGCTCAACCAACAGCGCTGAGAGCGAGATCCACCCGACGTGCGCTCGGTTCCCATGTCCGCGCGCAGGTCACCGCGAGTCGCGCGGAGCGCCGGCATCACGCCCACGATTAGGGAACACAAGCCGGCAACCAATGCGGTATAGGTCAATACCACCGTGTCGATCGATACGTCCTGTAGCCCGCGGACTTCGCGCGGCGCAAGGGTGACGAGCAGATCGAGCGACCACCAGGCGATCACGATCCCGCCGATTGCGGACGCGACGGCGATTGCGGCTGACTCGGCCATCAGGAGCCGGATCACTCGTGAGCGGGACGCGCCAAGCGCCACACGGAGAGCGAGCTCGGGCTGACGCGTCACGCCACGAGCCGTCATCAGGTTGGCCAGGTTGACGCAGGCAATCAACAGCACGCAGCTCACCGCGGCCAATAGCAGCAATAACGGCGCTCGCGTACTCCCAACGATCACGTCGTGCAGCGTCGCCACTACGGTACCCCGGTGGCGGTGGTCTGCAGCCTGGTCTTGAGCGAGCGCAGCGGCGAAGCGGCTGAACTCCGCTTGCACATTCGCGAGCACCACGCCCGGTTTCATGCGCCCGACGGCCTGAAGAAAGTGCGCACCGCGCTGGGCGGTCATCGGCGTGTCGCCCGGCGCTTCCACGCGCGCGTCCTCCGCGACCGTGACCCACAACTCAACGGGCGGAGACACCAGTGGGAACCTGAAACCGGCCGGTGTGACGCCGATGATCGTGAAGCTGCGGCCGTTTACCGTAACGGCGCTGCCGACCGGCTTCGCGACGTCGCCGAAATAGTTCCGCCGAAACTCTTCACTGATCACCACGACATCCGAACCGACGCGCTCCTCTTCTTCGAGAAACGTCCGGCCGTCGGACGGTTCGACGCCGAGGGTCGTAAGCAGGTTGGCCGAGACCACCGCGCCTGGCACATGCCGGGAAGGCCCGCGGCCGGTGACCGTGAAGTCGGTCGTGTGATAGCCGGCCAGGGAGACCAGCGTTTGCGTGTCGCGACGCCAATCGACGACGTCGGGCCACGATGCGGACAGCGGTCGCGGGTTCGGGAGGCGGAGGTCTGTTTCGTTGACCGCGATCAAGTGCTCGGGCGCCCCGAACGGCAAGGGCCGAAGCACGACCGCCAGTACGATGCTGAACATTGCGGTGTTTGCACCGATGCCGAGACTGAGGGTCAGGATCGCGGCCACGCTAAAGGCCCGCGCCTTCCACAGCGCGCGCCTTGCGTAGTTCAGGTCCTGCCAGACCTGTTGAATCGAGGTCCAGCCCCACATGTCGCGCACCGTTTCCTGAATAAGGAGCACGTTGCCGAACTCGCGGCGGGCGGCCCTGGCGGCCTGCTCCGGTGACTGCCGCGGTCAATGCGATCCTGAACGGCCAATTCGAGGTGGCTGCGGAGCTCATCGCTCAGGTCGGCATCCTGCCCTCGTCGCCATAGGAGCCACTTCATGACTCACTCGACCGCGCGCGGCTGAGAACCCCAGCAATGGCCATCGACATCTGTTCCCACTTCGCCCGCTCGCCCGCGAGACGACGCCGACCACGCGGCGTCAGGCGATACGCACGCGTCCGCTGCTTCTTGTCAGAGACCGCCCACTGCCCCCGGATCAGCCCCTCTCGCTCGAGCCGGTGCAGCGCTGGATAGATCGACCCGGCGTCGACGTGGAGCACGTCGCCGGAATGCAAGCGGATCGCCTGACTCAGGCCGTACCCATGACTCGGCCCCCAGCGCAATTGCTCCAGGATCAGCAGGTCCAACGTGCCTTGCAGCAGCTCGATCTGGTTCTTGTGTCGCTTCGACGCCATGGATATAGACATTCTATGCCCATGCATAGAGACTGTCTATATCCATAACGATCCGAGCGAGCGGAAGGTTCCTTCACACACGAGACTGGTGGGCTTGACGCGCTCAACCGCTACTTGGTCGGCACGGTGGGCGGTCAGATATCGCCATCGAGGATTGGCTTCGTCAATCCCAGCGAGCGCGTCTCCCAAGTCTCGCTCGCATCGAGAGGATCAAGGAAGATTCGTGAGAGCTGCAGGGGCCTTGGTCAGCGGCCGTTTCTCGCGAGAACTCGGACGAATCTGCTAGAGTTCGCGTCTGTTTGGCCGGGCCGTGAACAATTCGTGAACAATCCGCTCCCGAATACCAGGTAATAGCGGGCTCTTAGTAGGGGCTAAACCAACGAAGAACCTCCGAGAAATAACACCTGCATCAACCTACGAACCAGGAGGTCGCACGTTCGAGTCGTGCTGGGCGCACCAATTGATTCGACGGTGGCGGAACTAAAGTTCCGCCCTACACCGCCCTACACTGCCGCGCAATGACCTACGGTGCGCCGCTCCCGCGCTGGAGGCCATGACCGAGCGGGAACAGCCCAGGCAGTGCGATCGGCAGCTTCCCTGAAATCGCAATCTCTCCCGCAATCGCGCGCACCGCGGAACGCTCCGCGTGATCCGAGAAGTCATAGGTCAGCAGCAACGCCGGCGCCTCGGGCAGGCCCATCGCGGTGTACGGGTTCCCGAACAACACCGTGACGAACGGCTGGGCGCGGCGTTCGCTCCCGCGGGCGATGTCGCGCAGCAACGCCTCGACCTGGGGCTCGAGATCCAGCCGCCCGCTGCCGGAAGAGGCGCGCACGAACACGCCGGCGATCACCGCGTCGTACTTCGCGGCCATCGCGCGGACCAGGTCCAGCTCCGACGGCGTCGTCCGATCGGAAATCTCGAACGACTCGGTGGCCGGCCACCGCGACCGCAGCTCCGGAATCATCGTCCGGCTCGGCGCCGCGATGCGCCAGCCCGAGGGATAGTCGAGCACGGACAGGTACAACACGCTGCCGGTCCCGGGCGTCGGCAACGGCACGCTCGCGCGCGCGTCCTTGATCAGCGTGACGGCGCGATCGCTGACCTCGCGCGCCACCCCTTCGTGCGCGCGGCCGCCGAGCGCGATCGCCACCGATTCGAGGTTCACCGCGCGCACGCGATGCAGCCCGAGCCGCGCCTTGGCCTCGAGAATGCGGCGCACGGAGCGCTCGACCTGCGCCCGTGGAAGTTCGCCGCTCTTGACGGCGCCAACCATCGCCGTCACCGCCACCGCCGAATCCGGCGAATCGAGAATCACGTCGACCCCCGCCGTCGCCGCCCGCACCGCGGCCTCGCCCGGCGGCAGCATCTTCGCGATCGCCGCCATCTTCATCGAGTCGGAATAGACGAGCCCGTCGAAGCCCATCTCGCCTCGGAGCAGGCCGCCAATCACCTTCGCGCTGAACGTGGCCGGCCCCTTCTCGGGATCGATGGCCGGCAGCTCGATGTGCGCCACCATCACGCCGGCCGCGCCGGCGGTGACGCCGGCCCTGAACGGCGGCAGCTCGACGGCATCGAAGCGCGCGCGGGGATGCGGAATGATCGGCAGCCCGAGATGCGAGTCGACATCGGTGTCGCCGTGCCCCGGAAAATGCTTGAGCGTGGCGAGCATGCCGGCGTCCTGCACGCCCCTCACCCAGCCGGCCACCATGGCGCCGACGCGCGCGGGATCCTCGCCGAACGATCGGATGTTGATCACCGGGTTGCGCGCGTTGTTGTTGACGTCGGCCACGGGGCCGAAGTCCACGTGCACGCCCATGGCCCGGCTCTCGGCGCCGGTGATCTTCCCCGCTTCGTAGGCCAGCCGCGGATCGCCGGCCGCGCCGAACGCCATGGCCCGCGGGAACTTCGTCGCGCCCGAAATGCGCATCCCCGGGCCCCACTCGAAATCGGACGAGGTCAGGAGCGGAAGCGCCGACACCGACTGCAGCCGGTTGAGCAGCGAGGCCAGCTCCATCGGCTGCCCGAGGATGATCGGCGAGTAGGTCGGGTTGAGCATCACCTGCGGCACCGGCTCAGTGCCGCCGAAGGCGATCACGCCGCCGATGTGCGACTCGTGAATCAGCTTCACCAGCGCGTCGTACGCCGCCGAATCACTACTGACGTAGGTGGAGTTGAGCGGGGCGAAGACCATCTGCCCGACCAGTTGCTCGAGGGTCAGCTTCCTGAGCGTCGCCTCAACCCATTGCTGAGCGGCCTTGTCGAGCGGCGCTTGCGCAACCCCATTCAGACTGAGTAGCGCCACAACTGCGAAGGCCGCAATCGCCCGTTGCATGACGCCATCCTAACAAACACGGGTTCAGGGTTCACAGGTTTCAAGGGTTCACGGTTCATCAGGTTCACGGTTCAGGGTTCACGAGTTTCAGGATTCAAGGCCGGCGCGTCCAGGAGAGCACCCTTGAACCTGGTGAACTTTGAACCGGTGAACTGTGAACCGTGAACCCACGCCGTATAATCGACCGGTGAGCAGTGCCGAGCACAAGGCGCAGGGGCCGGGCCGCGTCCGGGTCTTCGTGGTCACCGTCAGCGATACACGGACCGACGCCGACGACACGTCCGGCCGCGCGATTGCCGGGCTGCTCGAGTCGGCCGGGCACCAGGTCACGGGCAAGGCGATCGAGAAGGACGAGCCGGCGCGCGTCGCGGAACTGGTGCGCCAGCAGGCCGCAATCGCCGACGTCGACGTCATCATCACGACCGGCGGCACCGGCCTCTCCAGCCGCGACAGCACGTTCGAGGCCGTCGACGCGCTGCTGCAGAAGCGGTTACCCGGATTCGGCGAGCTGTTCCGGATGCTCAGCTATCACGACATCGGGCCGGCGGCGATGCTGAGCCGCGCGTGCGCGGGCACCATCGGCAAGGTCGTGGTGATCTCGTTGCCAGGCTCGGAGGCCGCCGTCCGGCTGGCCATGACCAAGCTGGTGATTCCCGAACTGGCCCACCTCGTTCAGCAGACACAGAAGTAGGGGTAAGCTGAAAGCCGATGGCTGAGAGCCGAGAGCTGAAAGCTGAGAGCCGAGAGCTGATGAGGCCGATCAAGGACACGATTCCGCTGGAGGAAGCGCGTGCCTTGATCGACCAGGCGTCGGCGGCGATCGAGCGCCGCGAGCGTGTGCCGCTGATGGACGCCAACGGCCGCGTCAGCGCCGCCGACGTGGCCTCCACACGCGATGTGCCGCCGTTTTCGCGCGCCGGCATGGACGGCTATGCGGTCATGGCCGACGACACGTTTGGCGCCAGCCGCTACGAGCCGAAAACGCTTCGCGTGATCGAGAAGGTCTACACCGGACAAGTGCCCTCGGTCCGCGTCCAGCCGGGCACGGCCGTCGAAATCGCCACCGGCGCGCCGATGCCCGAGGGCGCCGATGCGGTCGTGATGGTCGAGGAAACCGAGAAGGCCGGCGACCGGGTCCGCATCCTGACGCCGGTCTATCCCCGACAGAACGTCGGCCGCCAGGGCGCCGACATCGTCATCGGCCAGACGGTAATCACGAGCGGCGACGTGCTGAACCCGAGCCGCATCGGCGCGCTGGCCGCGCTCGGCGTCGGCGACGTCGAGGTCTTCGAGAAGCCGACGGTGGCGATCCTGTCGACCGGCAACGAGATTGTCGATCCGGGCACGGAGCTCAAACCCGGACAGATCTACGACATCAACAAGTTCACGTTGAGCACGATCATCCGCGAGCACGGGGCCATTCCGAAGCCGTTCGCCACCGCGCAAGACACCATCGAGGCGCTGGAACGCGCTATCGACGCCGGCGTCTCCTGCGACGTGCTCGTGTTCTCGGGCGGCAGCTCCGTCGGCGAGCGCGATTTAATCCTCGACGTGATCCGCCGCAAGGGCGAGATCCTGTTTCACGGCATCGCCGTGAAGCCGGGCAAGCCCACCGTGTTCGGCACCATCCACGGCAAGCCGATGTTCGGCATGCCGGGCTACCCCACGTCGTGCCTGTCGAACGCCTACCTGCTGCTCGTGCCCGCGCTCCGCCGGATCGCGCGGCTGGGCCCGCGCCATCTCGCCACGGTCTCGCTGCCGCTCGGCCAGCGCATTGTCTCGACCACGGGGAGGCACCAGTTCTATACGGTGCGGATCGTCGATGGCCAGGCGATGCCGGCGTTCAAGGCGTCGGGGGACATCACGTCGATGTCGGCCGCCGATGGCTACATCGAGATCCCGGCGCAGACCGACATCGTCGAGAAGGGCGAGACGGTGGAGGTGAGACTCTTCTGATCTCAGATCGCAGATTGCGGATTGCAGATTGATTGCAGATCCTCGATCGGCGATCTGCAATCGATCTGCAGTCTGAGATCTGCGATCTGAAATCTAGATAGCCCTATGGTCGCGCAATCGCAGCCATCCCCTGGCGATCCGATAGATCGCCCAGATGCCGAGGATGAAGAACCCCACCGCCCAGATCGCCAGGCCGACGACGACGATCAGGAGCAGGCCGCCGAGCAGGAAGACGAGACAGGACCACGCGAACGCATACCAGAAAGTCCGGATCTGCCAGGTGAAATGCGACTCGAGCCAGGTGCCCCGGGCCTCGCCGCGCTTCACGTAATTGATGATCACGGCGACGATCGACGGCCATCCGAACACGAAGGCGCCGATCACCGTCGAGGCGCCGAACGCCCCGATGGCCAGGCCCAGCGCGTGCAGCGCGTAGGTGACGTGGGTGACCGTGATGAGCGAAGGATCGGGCTGCTCAGAACCGGATGACATTATCAATCCCCCATACCGTGAGTCGTGAATCGGCGAAGATGCCCTTCACCACGTCGCCGGCCCACATCGTGCCGGCGTAGCCGTTCACCGACCAGTACTTCCTGATCGGGATCTCGACGGTGCCTTCGAGCACCGTGCCGAGCGACGAGGCCCCCCTGGCGGCGCGTCCCGAGAAGCCGAAGAAGCGCCCGGTGCTCGCCGTGGCGCCGCTGCCCTGATACCAGAGATCGGATCCGCTCGCAAGCGATACCCGATGTAGATCCAGACGAGCCTTGACCCGGCCGGGTTCAACCAGCGCCTGCACGAACGCGTCGCGCAGGTTCATCTGCGCGTAGACGGCCGACAGCGCGTACTTCCTGGAGGAGGGCAACATCTGGAAGAACGTGCCGTGCCGGTCGTCGAGCGGGTCGCCGTCTCCGGAGGCGAACAGGTAGCCGGCGCGGATCCACGGCCGCCACGGCGCCCGCGTCCATCGGTGGCCGGCTTCCGCGGCCAGGCTGGCGGCGCGATGGGGCTGGCCGTACCAATCGCCGAATTCGCCCGCGGCCCAGACGACCGTGTCGAGCTCGCCCGCCCGGGTCGCGGCCACGCGCGCGTGGGACCCGCCGACGGCGGCCACCGTCACATCGACCGGACGATCGATCGACTGCGTGTTGTCCACCACCGCGGCCGACGCCCGCCGATCGCGATAGACATGGGCGAACGCCTGCCACTCCGTCGGCGACGACGACTTGCGTGTGAACGTGGCGCCCGCGACCTGCACCTTCGGCATCGAAAGGTTCGCGGACTCGTCGTATCCCCCCTGCGTCGCCACGAACGCCGACGAGGTGACGTGCCAGGCCGGACGATCCACGTCGACCCGCAGGCCGTCGAACCGGCGCTCGTACAACGACCACTCGAAGCCGCCAATCAGGCGCGAGTGCAAGCGTTCGCGCTTCAGCGTCTCGAGGGCCGGAAAGGCCGAGGCGTATTCGCCGCCCGACGTGTAGCGCATGCGTCCGAGCGTCGCGGACATTCGCTGGTCTCGCGTCTTCGCGCGAAGCGTGAGCTCGCTCAGGTAGAGCTGGTAGCTGTAGCGCACGCCGACGGCGGCAAAGTAGAACGCGCCGGCACCGAGGCCGCCGGGGCCGATCGCCGTGGTCGGCAGGTTCTCCAGGCGCACGTAATTGAACGCGCCAGACAGATCGAAGCGCGTGCCTTCGACGCGGACCCCGAGCTCGGAGCGATCGCCGAGGTAAAAGTAGGTCGGATCGGCAAGCGGATCCAGCGTCAGCGCGAGCGGATCGACTTTGGGTTGGAAGTAGGACCACGACTCGATACGCGTGACGTTCGAGAGCGTGCCGGTGACCTTCGGCGAAGCGTCCTGCGCCAGTGCGGGCGGACAAAATGAAACCACGAAGGCCACGAAGGCCACCACGAAGATCACGAAACCATCCTTGGGTCTGTCCAAAAGAGGCTTCGCGTCCTTCGTGGTGATCTTCGTGGCCTTCGTGGTCTCTGTTGTGTCCAGGTGGCTCGCTAGCCCTTGAGCAGACGGTTGACTTCGGCCCAGTTGACCACGTTCCACCACGCGCCGAGGTAATCGGGGCGGCGGTTCTGGTACTTCAGGTAGTAGGCGTGCTCCCACACGTCGATGCCGAGGATGGCCTTCTTCCCCTCCATCAGCGGGTTGTCCTGGTTCGGCGTGCTCGTCACCTCGAGCTTGCCGCCGTTGTCGATCACCCAGGCCCAGCCGCTGCCGAAGCGCGTGGTGCCGGCCTGGTTCACCGCGGTCTTGAACCTCTCGAAGTCGCCGAATGCGCTCTTGATCGCATCCGCCACCGCGCCCGTGGGCGCGCCGCCCGCGCCCGGTGCCATCAGCTTCCAGAACATCGAGTGGTTCCAGTGCCCGCCGCCGTTGTTGCGCACCGCCGTCTTGATGTCGTCGGGCACGCTGCCGATGCCCTTCAGCAGCTCGTCGAGGCTCTTGCCGTGCAGCTCGGGATGCTTGTCGAGCGCCGCGTTCAGGTTGGTCACGTACGCCTGATGATGCTTCCCGTGATGGATCTGCATCGTCTGGCTGTCGATGTGCGGTTCGAGCGCTGCGGCGTCATACGGCAGCGCGGGGAGTGAGTGAGCCATGAGAATCTCCTGTCAGCCACGTAGAGGCTGGTCTTTAGACCCGCCTAGTGAATCGACAACATCCGATCTAGCGCGATCTTAGCCCACTTCTTTTGCTCGTCCGGCACGACGATTTCATTGACGACCTCACCGTCCACCAGGGCATCGAGCACCCAGAGCAGGTGGTTCGGCGACACGCGGAACATCGTCGAGCACAGGCAGCCGAACCGGTCGAGCGAGACGACGGTCTTGGCCGGCGCCACCTCTTCCGCCAGGCGATGCACGAGGTGGACCTCGGTGCCGACGGCCCAGATGGAGCCGGCCGGGCTCTCGCGCACGGACTTGAGGATGTGTTCGGTCGAGCCGCTGTCGTCGGCCGCCTGCAGCACGTCGAACGGCACTTCGGGGTGCACGATCACCCTGATCCCGGGATGCTCGCGGCGGACCTGTTCGATCTGCGCCGCGGTAAAGCGGACATGGACCGAGCAGTGTCCTTTCCAGAGAATCAGCGACGCGCGCTCGATCTGGTTCCTGGTCAGGCCGCCGAACGGCTCGTGCGGATCCCACACCACCATCCGATCGAGCGGCACGCCCATCCGCCACGCCGTGTTGCGGCCCAGGTGCTGATCGGGCAGGAACAGGATCTTCTCCTTCCGCTGCCACCCCCACGCGAGCGACGCGGCCGCGTTGGCCGAGGTGCAGATGCCGCCGCCCTGCTCGCCGACAAACGACTTAATCGACACGGCGGAGTTGATGTAGGTGATCGGCACGACGCGCGAGGCGAGGCCGAGCTGCTGCAGCTCCGCCCAGCACGTCTCGAGCTGATCGGGCGCGGCCATGTCGGCCATCGAGCATCCGGCCGCCAGGTCGGGCAGGATGATCTTCTGATGCGGCAACGCGAGCACGTCCGCGCTCTCGGCCATGAAGTGCACGCCGCAGAAGACGATGTAGTCGGCGCGGGGATGCCTGGCGATTGAGCGCGCGAGCTTGAACGAGTCGCCGGTGTGGTCGGCGAAGCGGATGACCTCGTCGCGCTGGTAGTGATGCCCGAGGATGACCAGCCGATCGCCCAGGGCGGCGCGGGCTGCGGCAATCCGCAGCGCCATCTCGTCGTCCGGCAGGTTGAGGTAGGCCTCCGGCAGCGGCTGGCGCTCGCGGATGGAGGCCTTCTCGACTTCGTTCAGGACCGGTAGAAACGTCGTCGTCATGTGTCGCTTGTGAAACTTTTCTCAATCGCCGGACGCGAAAAGACCAAACTCCATTCACGGCTATCGCCTTGGTGAAGTCTGGCCTGATGACAGTTTAACAGATCCTGCCGGGCTCCGGGCGCCGGGCGCCGGGATCCGAAAAGGCTCTTACGGAGCCCCGAGCCCGGCCAGCGGAGCCCGGCCGTACGGGGTCGGTACACGCACCACGTTGTAGAGCGTGTCCCGCTCGATCGGCTCCCGCCCGGCGTCGCGGATCAGCTGCTCGATGTCGTCGGTCGACAGCGCCGTCGGCGTCGACGAGCCCGCCATGTGGTAAATCGTCTCTTCCTGCACCGTGCCGTCCAGGTCGTCGGCGCCAAACCACAACGCCGTCTGCGCCACCTCGACCCCGCACGAGATCCAGTACGCCTTGATGTGATCGACGTTGTCGAGCACCAGCCGCGCCACCGCATGCACCCGCAGCGTCTCGCTGGCCGAGGGCGGCGGCAGCTTCCGCATCTGGTTGTTGTCGGGATGAAACGCCAGCGGAATGAACGCCTGCAGCCCGCGCGTGTCGTCCTGCAGCGCCCGCGTCTGCAGCAGGTGATCGACGCGTTCTCCGATCGTCTCGATGTGCCCGTACAGCATCGTCACGTTCGTGCGCATCCCCAGCCCGTGCGCCAGCCGATGGATCGACAGGTAGCGCGGCCCGTCGCACTTGTCGTGGCAGATCTTCTGCCGCACCCGCGCCGCGAAGATCTCGGCGCCCCCGCCCGGCAGCGAATCGAGGCCGGCCTCCTGCAACTCGACCAGCACCTGGCGATCGCTCTTGCCGTAGTGATCCGCGAAGAACGCGATCTCGACGGCGGTGAAGCACTTCAGGTGGATCCCCGGACGGATCCGCTTCAGCCCGCTCAGCAGGTCCGTGTAATAGCTGAACGGCAGCTCCGGATGCAGCCCGTTGACGATGTGGACTTCGGTGAGCGGCTGGTCGCCGCGCTGGCGCAGCTTGGCGAACACCTGCTCGAGCGTCATCGTGTGCGCGCCCGGGTCGCCGGGCTTCAGGCGCGCGAACGAGCAGAACAGGCACGACGCCTCGCAGACGTTGGTCGCCTCGAGCCGGAGGTTGTGGTTGAAATAGGTGCGGTCGCCGTGACGCCGCTCGCGTTCGCGGTTGGCGATCCAGCCGAGCGCCAGCAGGTCCGGCGCCTCGAACAGCCTCACGCCGTCGTCGAACGACAGCCGCTCGCGCGCGTCGACCTTGTCGGCGATGTCGGCGAGCCCGGCGGTCCGCAACCGTGTGCGCATTGTTTCCCTACGAGATGCCCCAGACCTGGGCGCGCACGGTGCGCGCGCGCGGGCCGTCGAGCTCGCCGAGGATCACCCGCTGCCAGCGGCCGAGCACCAGCTCGCCGCCGCTGATCTGCATGGTCAGCGAGTGCCCCAGCAGCATCGCCCGCAAGTGCGCATCGGCGTTCTGCCGGTCGCAGTCGGAATGCTCCGGGTCGTTGTGCAGGTAGTACTTGTCGCGCGCCACCGTGTCTTCCAGAAACTTCCGGATGTCGGCGTCGAGCGCCTTCTGCGACTCGTTGATGAAGACGGTGCAGGTCGTGTGCATCGACCAGAGCGAGACCATGCCCTCGCGCACGCCCGCCTTGCGCACGTACGCCATCACCCGATCGGTGATGTCAATCAGCTCGATCCGATCGCGGGTCTCGACGTCGAGTGTTTCGCCGTGGATCACCAGCCCGCCAGCGGCCGACACCACCTTTGCCACCGGGGCGTCGCGCGCGGTCACGATCGAACGCCTGCTCATGTGTGCCGCCAACTCCTCATTGTAACAATGCTACAATCCTAACCTCAACCGACGCGTACCCGGGCAGGCAGGGAAGTTGGGTGCAAAGCCCACACGGTCCCGCCACTGTGAGCGGTCACGATCCGCGAGTCAGGAAACTGCCGGTCCAAGGGGCATGTCCACTTCAGGCGCGCGAGACGCCTGGGAGACGACCATGACTGCTGCACTCCGTCCGCTCACGCGGACTTTCGTTGCGTTCTCTCTCCTTTTCTTCATCGGCTCTTCCGTGGCGGCGCAAGCTGCATCCCAACTCACCGGCCGCGTCGTCGACCCGGACGGCAAGCCCGTCGCCCATGCCGAGGTCGTGATCAGCGGATCGACCGCGGCGCCGCAGCGCGTGCTCACCAACGCCGACGGCGCGTTCGAGGTGCCGGCGCTGCCGGCGGGCCGCTACGACCTCCGCGCCGGCGCGCCCGGACTCGTGGCCGACGCCGTGGCCATCACCGTCACCGACGGCTCGCCCGCCACCGCCGACATCACCCTGCGCGTCAGCGCGATCAGCGAGACGCTGGTCGTGTCGGCCTCGCAGATCGACCAGCCGCTGTCGCGGACACCCGACAGCGTCACGGTGATCGCCGGCCGCGAGCTCGAAGCGCGCCAGCAGTTCACCCTCGGCGCGGCGCTGCGCTCGGTGCCGGGCCTCACCGTGCAACAAAGCGGCGGCCCCGGCACGCTGACCTCCCTCTTCACCCGCGGCGGCGAGTCGGACTTCACGCTCGTGCTCGTGGACGGCGTCCGCGCCAACGCCTTCGGCGGCGGCATCGACCTGTCGCAGGTGCCGCTCGAGAACGTCGAGCGCATCGAGGTGGTCCGCGGCCCGCAGAGCGCGTTGTACGGATCGGACGCCATCGGCGGCGTCGTGCAGGTGATCACGCGCAGCGGCGGCCGGCCCTCCGCCACGGCCCACGTTGAAGGCGGCAGCCGCGACATGCGCCGCGCGTCGGGCGCCACCACCGGCGAGGTCAACGGCCTCCGCTGGCAGGCGGGCGCCAATTACTTCGAGGACGCCGGCTTCACCGGCCGGGCCGCCAACGGGCAGACCGTGAGCAATGACGCTGCGCGGGAGTCGCAGGTGTCGGCGTCACTGGGCTGGCGTCAGGCCTCGAGCGGCACCGACATCCAGGGCTCGGCGTCGTATGTCGGCACCGACCGCGGATCGGCGGGCCCGTTTGGATCGGATCCCGCGGGGCGCTTCGCCGGTGTCGATACGGTCTCGCGCGGCACGACCCGGCGCGCCGGCGGCGGGCTCCGCTGGGTGCAGCCGTGGTTCGGCGCCGGCAGCCGCGTGCGCCAGCGCGTCGAGTTCGACGCCGCCGACTACGACCTCACCTTCAGGAGCCGGTTCGGGACCTCCGAGGGCAACACGCACCGGGTGCACGCGCGCGTGCAGACCGACATCGCCGCCAACGCCGCCTTCGGCTTCTCGGGCGGACTCGAGTGGCTGGGCGAGCGCGGCGGCAGCACGTTCATCACCGCCGGCACGAGCGGCGAGGTGCCCGTCGAGCGCGGTGTGCTCGGCCTGTTCGGCGAAGGGCGCTGGAACGCCGGGGATCGCGCGACCATCACCGCGGGCATCCGGGGCGAGCGCATCACGCGTGACGCCCTTCCGGGCGACCCGAACGAGTTCTCGCCGCGGCCTGACTTCCCCGATGAAACCATCACCTCGGTGAACCCCAAGATCGCGGCCGCGTTCCTCGTGAGCGGAGCGTCACCGGCCAGCGGCGCGCGGGCGTGGACCCGGCTGCGCGGCGCGTTCGGCACGGGCATCCGTCCGCCGGACGGGTTCGAGATCGCCTTCACCGACAACTCGGGGTTGAAGCCCGAGCGGAGCACGAGCGGCGAGCTCGGCGTCACGCAGGCCCTGGCCGGCGGCGCGGTGCAGCTCGATGCCACGGCGTTCCTCAACCACTACACCGACCTGATCATTTCGGTCGGCCGCGCGTTTGCGGGCGTCAGCCGCTATCGCACCGACAACATCTCGAACGCGCGCGCCCGTGGCGTCGAGGCCTCGGCCGCGGCGCGCGTGGGACCGGGCGTGGACATCCGCGCGGCCTATACGTTTCTCGACAGCGAGATTCTGGCCGTCAGCGGCGCCGTCACCGCACAAGCGCCGTACGCCGTCGGCGACGCGCTCCTCCGTCGTCCGCGCCACCAGGGCTCCCTCGATGCCGCGTGGACGCGTTCGCAGGCGAGCGCGTTCGCGCAGATCACGATTCGCGGCAAGGCGCTGGATGCCGAGCCGGCATTCGGTCCTTCCGGCGGCCTGTATCAGAACGAGGGCCATACGGTGGTGAACGCCGGCGGCGCGTGGAAACCCGTCCGCGCGGTCGAAGTCTTCGCGCGCGTGTTGAACCTGTTCGATCGCGGCTACGAAGAAGTGCTGGGCTACCCGGCCCCGGGCCGGACCGCGTACGTGGGTGCCCGCTTTGCTGTGGGCCGATAACGTCTCGTTTCGCTATGCGGCCGGCGGGCCCCTGGTGGTCGACGGCGTCACCGTCCGCCTCGCGGACGGGGCGCTCGCCGGCATCCTCGGCCCGAACGGGTCCGGCAAGACCACGCTGCTGCGGCTGCTGAGCGGCACGCGACGGCCCACGTCCGGCCGCGTGCTGCTCGGCAATCGGCCCATGGATCGCCTGTCGCGGCGCGAGGTTGCCCGGCAGATCGCGGTCGTGCCGCAGGAAACCGAGCTCGCGTTCGAATACAGCGTGATCGAGATCGTCCTGATGGGCCGCCATCCCCACCTCGGCGTGTTCACCGTCGAGGGCCCGGAAGACATCCGGATTGCGCAGGAGGCCCTCGCCGCCACCGGCACGGCCCACCTCGAGCGCCGGCCCTTCCACGAGCTGAGCGGCGGCGAAAAGCAGCGCGTCGTCATTGCCGCGGCGCTGGCGCAGTCGGCCGACCTGCTCCTGCTCGACGAGCCGACGGCGTCGCTGGATCTCGGGTATCAGCTCGACATCTCCTCGCTGCTGCAACGGCTGAACCGCGACCACGAAGTGACGATGGCGATCTCGACGCACGATCTGAACCTGGCGGCGGCGATTTGCCGCGAACTGATCCTGATGCGTGACGGCCGCGTGCTGGCGGCGGGTCCCACCGAAGAGGTGCTGACGTCGGACAACGTGCGCCGGCTCTACGACGTCGAAGCCGACGTGCACGTCAACGACGACACCGGCCATATGACCGTGGTTCCGGTGAGACGGATCGCGCGATGAACGTCCGGCGCCGCATGATCACCGTGGTGTCCGCCTACGCGGTGTTCGCGGCGGCGGTGATGGTGTGGGCGCCCACCGTCGGCAGCACGGACATCTCCCTGTCGAAGGCCTTCGACCGGTCGATCCCATGGGACCAGAACGTGGACGCGCAGATCTTCTTCGTCGCGCGCTTGCCGCGCGTGCTCTCCGGCGCGATCGTCGGCGCCAGCCTGGCGTCGGCCGGCGTGGTGCTGCAGGCCATGTTGCGGAACCCGCTGGCCACGCCGTTCACGCTCGGTGTCTCGGCGGGCGCGGCGCTGGGGGCGATGATTGCGATTGCCATCGGCCTCGACCTCGGCGCGATGGGCGTGTCGTCGGTGCCGATCGCCAGCTTCGCCGGCTCGCTCGTCGCCATCGCCATCGTCTACTTTCTCGCCTCCTCGCAGAAGCGCGGGCTCTCGACCAACGTCCTGCTGCTCGCGGGCGTCACGCTCAACTCGTTCTTCTCGGCGCTGATTCTCTTCGTCCAGTACATGGCGGACTTTACCCAGTCGTTCCGCGCGGTGCGCTGGCTGATGGGGGATCTCGACGTCGGCAGCTACAGTCCGATCCTCGCCGCCATCCCGTTCATCGTCGCGGCCTTCGCGGTGTTTGCCATCCTCCCGCGCACGCTCAACCTGTTGACGATGGGCGAGAACGTGGCGGCGGCAAGGGGCGTGGAGGTCATCCGGGCGCAGCGGTGGGCGTTTCTCAGCGCGTCGCTCGCCACCGGCGCGGCGGTGTCGCTGGGCGGACCGATCGGCTTCATCGGGATCGTGGTGCCGCACCTGGTGCGGTTGATGGTGGGATCGGATCACCGGATCGTGCTGCCGGCCGCGACGCTGTTCGGCGCGGCGTTTACGGTCCTGTGCGACCTGACGGCGAGGACGATCATGGCGCCGATGGAGTTGCCGGTGGGGATCATCACAGCCCTGATCGGCGGGCCGTTCTTTCTCTGGCTGTTGGTGAAGAAGTCATGACATCAAACGAAACCACGATGAGCACGAAGAGAACCACGAAGGCCACGAAGCCATGTTTGTACTCAAGAGGTCTTGGTTTCGTGTTCTTCGTGATGATCTTCGTGATCTTCGTGGTCTCGTTTCAGGCGCAGCGCCCGCAGCGGATCATCTCGCTGGTCCCCGCCCTCACCGAAATGCTCTTCGCCATCGGTGCGGGTCCGCAAGTGGTGGCGGTGAGCAGCTTCGACGAGTACCCGCCGGAGGCGACGAAGCTTCCGCGCGTGGGCGCGCTGCTCGATCCGGACACCGAGCGCATCATCTCGCTCACGCCGGACCTCGTGGTCACCTACGGCAGCCAGGTCGATCTGCAGGCGCAGATGAAGCGCGCCGCCATCACGACCTTCGACTACCGCCACGGCGGCCTGGCCCACATCATGACGACCATGCGGGAGCTCGGCGCGCGCACGGGCCACGTGGCCGAGGCGGAGACCGCCGCCACCGGCATCGAAGTGCGGATAGCGGCCGTGCGCGCCCGGGTGGCGGGCAAGCCGCGGCCGCGGGTCTTGCTGGTGTTCGGCCGTGAGCCCCGGTCGCTGCGCAACATCTACGTCAGCGCGGGCCGCGGGTTCCTGCACGACATGCTGGAGGCGGCCGGCGGGCAGGACGTGTTCGCGGACGCGGACCGCGAATCGATCCAGGCCACGACCGAGCACATCCTGGCGCGGGCCCCGGATGTGATTCTCGAATTGCGATCGGAGAACATCCCGGACGAGTCGGCCCTTCGAGAAGAACTCGGCCCGTGGGGGCGGCTCGCATCGGTGCCGGCCGTGAGGAACAAGCGCGTGATCCTTCTCACGGGGCAGGCGGTCACCGTCCCCGGACCGCGCGTCGCCGATGGCATCGAGCGGATGGCGAAGGCCCTGCACCCATGAACCGTCGATCTCAGCTGGCAGATCTCAGATCTCAGATCGATTGCAGATGGCAGAACGGTGGATTTCCGCGGCGAGCCAATGCCGAATTCGAACTTCTGCAATTGATCTGCAATCTGAGATCTGCGATCTGCAATCGACAGCCTGAGAAGCATGAAGATACTGATTAGCTGGTCGACGGGCAAGGACTCCGCGTGGATGCTGCACATGCTGAAACAGCAGCATCCGGGCGCCGTCGCGGGCCTGCTCACGACCACGAACCAGGCCTTCGACCGCGTGGCGATGCACGCCGTCCGGCGCGAGCTGCTCGAGGCGCAGGCCGGGGCCGCCGGGCTCCCGCTGCACATCATGCCGCTGCCGTGGCCGTGCTCGAACGAGGAGTACGAGAAGCGGATGGGCGCGGCCGTGACGGGATTTGTCGCGAACGGGTTCACGCACGTCGCCTTCGGCGATCTGTTCCTTGAAGACGTCCGACGCTATCGGGAGGAGCGGCTGGCGGGGTCGGGGCTCGAGCCGATCTTCCCGATCTGGAAGACGAAGTCCACGGCCGATCTGGCGCAGGACATGATCGCGGGTGGGTTGCAGGCACGGTTGACCTGCATCGACCCCCGACAGCTCGACCGCCGCTTCGCCGGCCGCGCCTTCGAAAAGGCGCTGCTCGACGAGTTGCCGGCCGCCGTCGACCCGTGCGGCGAGAACGGCGAGTTCCACTCGTTTGCGTTCGCCGGGCCGATGTTCGATCATCCGATCGCCATCCGCGTCGGCGAGGTCGTCGATCGCGACGGGTTTGTGTTTGCCGATCTGGAGCCGCGGGGTGTGGTATCCTGACTAGTAAGGAATCTACATAGAGGTAAGGATGCCGAGTTCCCTGATTACCGCCAAGGGCCAAACCACCATTCCGAAGGCCATCCGCGACCGGTTGGGCGTCGAGCCCGGCGACCGGGTGGACTTCGTCGTCCAGGACGACGGCACCGTCACCGTCGAACCCGCTGTCCATGGCGTGATCCCCCTGAAGGGCCTGCTCGCCGCAAAGCGCCAGCCCGCCGTCAGCGTTGACGCGATGCACGCGGCCATTCGCAAGCGCGCGGCCGCACGATGATCGGCCTCGACACCAACGTGCTCGTTCGTTACCTCGTGCAGGATGATGCGGCGCAGGCCAGGCTGGCGTCGGCCGCCATCGAATCCGCGGCCGGGCGCGGCGAACGGATGCACCTGACCGCCGTGACCCTGTGCGAGCTGGTGTGGGTGCTCGAGTCCGCCTACCATCGGGCGCGGACGGACGTGGCCCTGGCGTTGCAACAGATTGTCCGCACCGCGGACTTCGACATCGAACACGTCGACCACGTCCGCAAGGCCATCGAGTGGTACAAGTCCACGCCGGCCGATTTCGCGGATGCACTCATCGGGCTCATCAACGAGGCCGCCGGGTGCGCCCACACCCTCACATTCGACCGTTCGCTCAAGCGGATGCCGCATTTCAAGGTCATCTGAGCCTCTACCCTCGCCGCATCGTCTGCCTGACTGAAGAGACCACCGAGACCCTTTACCTGCTCGGTGAAGGCGATCGCGTGGTCGGCATCTCGGGCTACACGGTCCGCCCGGAGGCGCGGCAGAAGCCGAAGATCTCCTCGTTCCTGCACGCCCGCTACGAGAAGATCGAGGCGCTCGAGCCGGACCTCATCCTCGCCTTCTCGGATCTGCAGGCCGACATCACCACCGATCTGGTGAAGCGTGGCTACCCCGTCTTCACCTTCAACCAGCGCAGCGTCGCCGGGATCCTCCAGATGATCCGCGTACTCGGCGGCATTGTCGGCGTGGCGGACAAAGCGGAGGCGCTCGTGCAGCAATTCGAGCGCGGACTCGACGACATCCGCGCGAGCGCCGCCACGCTGCCGCGACGGCCGAAGGTGTTTTTCGAGGAATGGTACGACCCGCTGATCAGCGGCATCCGCTGGGTCGAAGAACTCGTGGAGATCGCCGGCGGCGACCCGATCTTCCCCGAGTTGAACAAGGCCGGCCTCGCCAGGGACCGCATCGTCACGAGCGAGCAGATCATCGCCCGCGCACCGGAGGTGATCATCGGATCGTGGTGCGGCAAGCCCGTGCGCGCTGAGAAGATTGCGGCGCGGCCCGGATGGAGCGACGTGCCCGCCGTCAGGAACGGGCACATCTACGAAGTGAAGTCGACCTACATCCTGCAGCCGGGGCCGGCCGCCCTCACCGAGGGCGTGCGGCGGCTCCACGACGTGATCCGTCACGCCGTCGCCTCGCGATGACAGGCCGCCCGGCGCTCGATGCGCTACAGTAGTTTGCCGTGGGCTTTCTGGGATGCGCATAGTCATTGTCGGCGGCGGGCAGGTGGGGTCGGCCCTGGCGCGCGCCCTGGCCGCCGGCCACGAAGTGTTCGTGATCGATGACGATCCGGTGGTGGCCGACGCTTTCACGACGCTCGACGTGGAGTTCATCCACGGCAGCGGCACCAGCGAAAGCGTGCTGGCGCGGGCCGATGTCAAGAAGGCGCAGTTCTTCGTGGCGTGCACGGGGTTGGACGAGGTCAACGTGGTGGCCTGCGCGATTGCCAACCGCATCGGCAGTCCCGAGACCATCTGCCTGGTCTCGCGCGCCGACTTCATCTCCGAATCAGGCAAGGCCGAGGGCCTTGAACAATTCGGCATCAACCGCGTGCTGTGGCCCGAGGCGCAACTCGCCGCCGACATCGAGCAGGTGGTCATCGCCCCTGGCGCCATCGACGCCGAGGCGTTCGCCGGCGGCATCGTCCGGCTGCTCGAGTATCGCCTCGAAGCGGGGTCGAGGCTGACCGCGGCGCCGCTCGGCGCCCTGCACCTGCCGCGGGGCTCGCTGATCGTCGCGGTGAAGCGCGGCGGCAGGCTGTTCGTGCCGCGCGGCACCACGCACCTGGCGGCCGGCGACAAGATCATCCTCATGGGCACGCCCGACGCGATGCACGAGGTGGAGGCGATCGTGCACCCCGGCGGGAAGGGCGGGCGCCAGCAGGTCACCATCATCGGCGGCGGCGACGTCGGCCTGCAGGTGGCCGAGCGCCTCGAGAAGTCGGACGCGGTCAACGTCCGCATCATGGAGCGCGACCCCGTCCGCGGCGCCGTGCTCGCCGCCAGGCTCACGCGAACGCTCGTGCTCAACGGCGACGGCACGGACCTGGAGTTCCTGGAGTCCGAGAACGTCGGGCGCAGCGACGTGCTGGTATGCGTGATTGACAACGACGAGCGCAATCTGCTCGCGTCGCTGCTCGGACGCCAGCTGGGCGTGCCGAAGATCATCACCCGCGTCAGCCGCCCCGGCAACCTGCGGCTGTTCGAACGCGTCGGCATCGACGTGGCGCTGTCGGCGCGGGGGGCGGCTGTCGCGTCGATACTCCACCAGATTTCCGGCGGCAGCTCGAGCCTGCTCGCGGTGCTCGAGCACGGCGAGGCGCGCGTGCTGGAGCTGACGGTGTCGCCGCGGTTCCAGGCCCGCGAGCTGAAGCGCATCGGCACGCCGGAGGATGTGATCGTGGCGGCGATCCTCCGCGACGGGCGCGCGATCGTGCCGCGCGGCGACGACCGCGTCGAGCCGGGCGATCGCATCCTGGTGTTCTCGACCGGCGAGGCCGTGGAGCGTGTGCAGGCGTACTTCGGCGGCACCGGCGGCTGATCGCCGCGAGGCTGAGACTGTCATGCGCCTGTCCCTGGTTGTCCATGTCTGCGGCCTGTTGATCCGCGTCTTCGGCCTGATGTTCCTGGCGCCGCTGGCGCTGGCCCTCGCCTATCGCGAGTTCTCCGACGCAGCCGGGTTTGCGGTGTCCGGCGCGTTCACGGTGGCGACCGGCCACGCCATGCGGCGCGCCGGAGGCGTGCCGGCCGAAACGGCGGTGGAAGGCATGCGCCGCGTCGAAGGACTCGCGGTGGTGTCCACGGCCTGGCTCCTGATTGCGCAGTTCGCGGCCCTGCCGTACATGTGGGCCGGCATGGGGCCCATCGACGCGCTGTTCGAGTCGATGTCGGGGCTGACCACGACGGGCGCCACGGTGATTCGCGACTTCTCGCAGGTCGGCCGCGCGATGTTCTTCTGGCGATCGCTCACGCAGTGGCTCGGCGGCATGGGCGTGATCGCGCTGTTTGTGGCCGTCCTGCCGCGGCTGGCCATCGGCGGGCGCGAGCTGTTCTTTGCCGAGGCCCCCGGTCCCGACGACGAGAAGGTGAGCCCGCAAATCCGGCGCACGGCGGCCATGCTGTGGCGCCTCTATGCCGGTCTCACGCTGCTCCAGGTCATCGCACTGTGGGTCGTCGGATTCAGCCTCTACGACGCGGTGTGCCACGCGTTCACCACGCTCGCGGCCGGCGGCTTCTCGCCGCACCCGCTCTCGATTGCGGGCTACCAGAACCCCGCCGCCGAGTGGGTGATCATCGTCTTCATGTTCCTCGCGGGGGCCAACTTCGCGCTGCAGTACCGGGCGCTCACGCGGCGCGACTTCAGGATCGTGGCGCGCGATGAAGAGATACGGGCCTACACGGGTATCGTGATCGCCGCCACCGTGGTGCTGGTGTTCGTACTCGGCGGCACCATGGCGATCGGCGACAACGTGCGCACGTCGTTGTTTCAGGTGCTGTCGATCGTGACCACGACCGGGTACGCGAGCGTCGACTTCCAGCTCTGGAACGACCAGGCGAAGGTGGTGCTGCTCGGCCTGATGTTCATCGGCGGGTGCGCCGGATCCGCCGGCGGCGGACCGAAGGTGGTGCGCCACGTGCTGCTGGCGAAGTTCACGCTGCAGGAACTGCGCCGCACGCTGCACCCGCGCGCCATCCTGCCCGTGAAGCTCGGCGGGCGCGTGGTGCCGCCGACCGTGCTGCAGGGCGTGATCGTGTTCTTCCTCTTCTACATGCTCACGTTCGCCGTCTGCTCGTTCATCGTAGTGCTGCTCGGCGCCGACATCGTCACCGGCATCTCGGCCACCGCCGCCACGCTCGGCAACGTCGGCCCGGGGTTCAACCAGGTTGGGCCGATGGGTCACTTCGCGGACCTGCATCCGGTCAGCCGCATCGTCCTCACGCTGGCGATGTGGATCGGCCGGTTGGAAGTGCTGACCGTGCTGGTGATCCTGCGGCCGGAAGCCTGGCGGTCCGGGCGGTGGTCGGCCGACAGCGCGCGGCCGGCCG
>MELE01000112.1 GCA_001768615.1 Acidobacteria bacterium RIFCSPLOWO2_12_FULL_67_14b
CGTGAAGATCCGCGTCGCCTGCGTGCGGCTACCGACGAGAGTCTCTTCCACCGCCTTCACCCGCGCCTCGTCCAGCGCTCCGGCTACGGCTTCCACGACGAGGGCGTGCCGCCGGTCGAGCGCCCGAACCTCCAAGCCGACATCGTCGAGACCGGCTTTCGCTTTCACCAGCCGCGCCAACCGACCAGCGGCGTCGGAAGGCGTTCCAGGTGAGTGAAGGCGGTCGGGCGGACGTTCGGACACGATCAACGTATTCACGCGCCCTGCGACATCGAGATCCCGCTGCAGGCGGCTGAGGGAAACGAAGACGGCGCGGACATCACCTTGCTGAGGCTGCAGCGAAAACTCTCCCAAGGTGGATACGGGGAGCACGGCGCGAACGGTCAGCCTCAAGGAGCGGCCGACATCATCTTTGCGGCCATGGAGCGACTCGATCGGGATTGCCGACGGCCGCTGCACCCGTACCAGAATCTGCGTCCCAGCCTCGGCGCCGATCTGCTTCGCGAGCGCAGGGCTGATCAACACGTCGCGATCCGCCGGTCCGCGCGCCTCGGCGATGCCCTGAAGCTTCCAGAACCGATCATCGACGCCGTACACGCGAACCTGCCCGGTGCGGCGCCCGCCGGATTGTTCGGTCACGAACGCCTGGGCCACGACGATGGGACAGATGCCGTTGAAGATCGAGCTGAAGGCTGGATCGGCGCGAAGATCGTCTGCGAGCTGTTCCCGCAGAAACCCCGACGAGGTGACGATGTGATCCGTCTTCCCCAGCCGTTGCAGGATCAGGTCGCGCAGGCTCCCGCGCACCGAATCGCCGACGAGCAGCGCGCCAGCGAGCACGGCGACAGCGGTCCCGACGCCGAGCACCACGGCGGTGTTCGTGCGCCAGTAGTAAGTGAGGCCACGGAAGATCAGCTGGCTCGATCGCATGCGTAGCGTCCGCCCTCAGGCGGGCTCATGAAACCCGTTTCAAACGCTTGTCAGCGAGCTCGAACTGCACCGGAAGCATGGACGCGAGCCGGGCGCTGTGCGTCACGACGACCAGGATGTTCCGCTGCTGTCGATGCAGATCGAGCAGCAGCGCAGCGATGGTGTCGGCCGATGCCTGATCGAGGTTACCGGTGGGCTCGTCGCAGAGCACCAGGCCGGGTTGTCGAATCAGCGCGCGCGCAATGGCCACGCGCTGCTTCTCGCCGCCCGACAGCTCGCCGGGCCGATGGTCGATGCGATCGCCGAGGCCGACCTGTTGAATCAGGAGCCGGGCGCGCTCGGTGTCCTGGCCCCGCTCTCCCCGGCCGTTGCTGCGCGCGACGAGCGTGGGCACGAGGACGTTCTCGAGGACCGAGCACTGCGGCAGCAGACAGTGATCCTGAAAGACGAAGCCGACCTCCCTGTTGCGGAAGTCCGCGAGTGCCGGACGCGTGAGTGTGAACGGGTCGCGCCCGTCGAGGGTGACGCGCCCCGAGGACGGCAGCTCCAGTCCCCCCAGCACGTAGAGCAGCGAGCTCTTGCCGCTGCCAGACGGTCCCGTGATCGCGGCGGCGTCGCCTGGGGCGAGCGAGAACGTCACCTCCGACAAGACGGTGAGCGGGCCCCGCGGCGTCGGGTATTGCTTGCCGAGGTTCGAGACTTCGAGCACAAACGTCAGGCCACGACAGCCACGCGCGACTCCGTCCGTTGATCCACGACCGCACGGTAGACATCGAGCAGGCGGTCGGCCGAGCGCGCAACCGTATAGTGCGCGCGAACGCCGCGGAACGCACGCTCCCCCAGCGTCGCGGTCAGTGCGCGGTCCTGCCAGAGCGCGTAGAGGCCCTCGGCGAGGCTGTCGGGGTCGGGCTCGACGAGCAGGCCGCCGCCGGTCCTGTCGACGATCTCGACGAATGCGCCTCGCCGGGGCTGCACGACGGGGACGCCGCTGGCCATCGCCTCCAGCAGGAACACGCCTTTGGGTTCGTCGTAGGTGGCCGGCACCGAGAGGACGTCGAGGCCTCGGAGAAAGGCGAGCTTGCCATTCCGATCGAGCGCGCCGCGGAACGAAAATTCACCGGCCAGCTTTTCCTTGTCGAGCGTGCGGCGGACCTCGCGCAGGCACGCCGTGTGGCCGGGCGCCATGTACCCCGCCACCTCGAGCCGCGCCGGCGCAGAGCCGATCCGCCGGCGGAATCGCACGTAGGCGTCGGCAAGCACGTGGAGGCCCTTGTCCGGCGTCACGCGCGCGAAGAATCCAATGCGGAAGTGATCGTTCCGGCCTCGACGCGGCTCGTAGCCCGCCATGTTGATTCCGAGCGGCACCACTGAAATCCGTTCGCTCGGAATGCCGAGAAACCCGGACATGAACGTCGCGCAGTAATCGCTGACCGCGATGAAGCGGTCCACATGACGGACGTGCTGCCGGATCAGGTGCATCGCCTGTTCCCGATAGGGCGGGACCAAGCCGTCCAGGAACAGCTCCTCGCCCTGCAGCGTGCAGCAGACCGGCCGGTTCAGCGCTCTGCCGAGCGGCGCCGCGAGCGCGATCAGCAGCGAGTTGGGCAGATTGATGATATCGGGCAGCGGCTCGCCGCTGATCCAGTCGAGCAGTTTGTCGAACTCCTTGCGGAGAACGCCCTGCTCGCCCTGGAGCATTGAAACGGTGAGGTCCCCGAGCAGGCGCGGATCGGTCGAAACCCCGCGGTTTGTAAATGCCTGGATGACGCGCGGCGCATCCCAGAGCCGGTCCAGGAACCGGGGCGTCCTGCGGAACAGCGCGGCGTGCTGCTGGAGGTAGACGCTGATGCCGCCGAAGAGCACACGATGCCGGCTGACGTTCGGCTCGTCGGTGCGGGTGGGCGTATAGACCGGCACGAGCGTGACCTCGTGGCCCCGCGCCAGCAGCTCCGCGGCCAGGCTGTTGTCGCGCAGGCAGCTTCCGCAGTACATCTCGCCGGCGCCCGCGGTGATAGAAAGGATCTTCATGACTAAGTCGCCAGTATAGCGCCGCGGTTGTGATGTTCGCCGAGCGCGTGTAGTCGTAGCGATCAGCTATCGGGGATGGCGGGGATTGGGGCGCTCAATCTCAACGCGCACGTCCAGGCGCTGGTGCTCAATGGGGTGTTCGCCGGTGCGGGGTCAGGGAAGACACGAGAACCATGATATACACTGCAAAAATGTGCTTTACGTCGACGAACTTCCCGTTGCCGACTTTTCCCGGTCAATAGTGGCGGCAAAGACAGCCTGGTTCGTCACCCTTGGTCTTCTCTTGGCGTCGGTGGCCCAGGCCGGCCAGACCGCGGTGCCGCCGGCTTCGCCTCGAGTTGCGCCCGCGGCGTCACCAGAGCTGCCGTTCGCGTTCGATGGTCCTCCGCCACCAGCACCACCCGCGGTGATCGCCCGGGACGAGTCGGGTCGGGTGACAATTCGCGCCGTGCGTCTTACGGTGTCCATACGCCTCGACGGGATGCTCGACGAGGCAATCTACACGAGCGTCCCGCCGATTTCAGACTTTATCCAGGTGGAGCCGCAAGAGGGTGAGCCAGCGACTGAGAAGACGGAAGTGTGGCTCACCTACGATAGCGACCACGCCTATGTGTCCTTCCGTTGTTGGGAAAGTGAGCCCACGCGGGTGGTCGCCAACGAGATGCGCCGCGACTCCAGCACGATCTGGCAGGGCAACGACATCATCGGATTTATCTTCGACACGTTCTACGACCGGCGTAATGCCGTCGAATTTGTCGTCAATCCGCTGGGCGGCCGACAGGACGCGCAGGTCACCAGCGGGCAGTGGAACGGCGACTGGAATACGGTTTGGGACGTCAAGACCGGGCGGTTCGAGGGCGGCTGGACGGTCGAAGCCGCGCTGCCTTTCAAGTCGCTTCGCTACCGGCCGGGGCGGGCGCAGATCTGGGGCTTCAACGCGATGCGCACCAACCGGTGGAAGAACGAGATCTCGTTCATTACACGCATTCCCAATGCGATGGGACAACGCGGCCTCAACCAGCCGTCGCTGGCCGCGACAGTGGTTGGACTCGAGGCGCCGCCGGGATCGAGAAACCTCGAGATCAAGCCGTACGCGATCTCGGACGTAACGAGCAATCGCAAGGCGACGCCCAAGGTATCGAACGATGTGAGCGGAGACGTCGGGCTCGACATCAAGTATGGCCTTACTCAGAATCTGACCGCCGACCTCACCTACAACACCGACTTTGCGCAGGTCGAGGCTGACGAGCAGCAGGTCAACCTCACGCGATTCAGCCTGTTTTTTCCGGAAAAGCGCGAATTCTTTCTCGAGAATCAGGGGACATTCTCGTTCGGCGGCGTGTCGACCAGCGGGTCTGGTGCCGGAACCGATACTCCCGTCTTGTTCTATAGCCGTCGAATCGGGCTCAACGGGGGGCAGCCCGTGCCCATCGAGGGTGGCGGGCGCATGACGGGTCGGCTGGGGCACTACAGTCTCGGCGTGCTGAGCATGCGGACCGACGATGAACCCGTGTCCGGTTCGCGGCCGACGAATCTTTCGGTCGTGCGTCTGAAGCGGGATTTGCTGCGCCGAAGCAGTCTCGGCGTCCTGTTCACCGAAAGATCGGTTGGACAGGCCGGCACAGGGACCAACACCGTATACGGCGCCGATGGCACTTTCGCATTTTTCGACAACCTCGCCATCAACACGTACTGGGCGCGGACCCGCACCGACGGGCTATCGGGCGAGGACACGAGCTATCGCGCGCAACTGGACTACGCGGGCGATCGCTACGGCGTTCAGGCCGAGCGTCTCGTGGTCGGCGATCATTTCAATCCCGAAGTGGGGTTTCTGCGTCGCGACGACATGCGCCGGAACTTCGGCCTGTTCAGGTTTAGTCCGCGGCCGCGGTCGATCAAATCGATTCGCAGGTTCTCCTGGACAGGATCGATGACGTACATCGAGAACGGCGCGGGGCGGTTGGAAACGCGGGACTGGCAGGGGGAGTTTGCGATCGAGTTCCAGAACAGCGATCGGTTCAGTGTTGGCTACGGCGACACCTATGAGTTTCTCGCGCGCCCGTTCGATGTCAGCCCCGGCGTCACCGTTCCGGTCGGAGGCTACGACTTTGCCGGCCTGCGCGTCGGCTTCAACCTGGGCCAACAACGGACGGTCTCGGGAAATTTCTTGGCCGAGTACGGAAGCTTCTACGGCGGTCACAAGTTGGCCTTCGGCGCCAGCCGAGGCCGCGTCAAGATCACATCGCGGTTCTCGGTCGAGCCCAGCGTGTCGATCAACCGGGTAGACCTCGCGGAAGGCTCGTTCACGACACAGCTCGTCGGCGCGCGCGTGACCTACACGATGACGCCGTTGATGTTTGCGGGGGCCCTGGTGCAGTACAACTCCGCGGGCCACGCCGCGATGACCAACGTGCGCCTGCGCTGGGAATATCGGCCGGGCAGCGAGCTGTTCGTGGTGTACAACGAGGAGCGCGATACCTTTGCGCGCCGGTTTCCCGATCTGGTGAACCGCGCCATCATCATCAAGATCAATCGCCTGTTCAGGTTGTAACGAAGCTCCGCCTCAAACCGTCGAGTAAGAACGAAGCCTTGGTGGCGGCGAAGCTTCGTTACCATCCAGGCATCCCTCGGCTGGCCGTTATACAACAGCCACAGGAGATAAAAGTGTCGCGGAGGTATCTTGCGCCGCTCTGCCGCCTGACGGCGCCTGCCGCCCTGCTTGTCGAACTCAGCACTCCAGTCGACTCCCGCGTCGGTCAGGAAGACGGGGGCCGGCCGGCGCGATCGGTCGGCCTCAATCGAGCGTCCAGAGCGCGAGCGTCGAGACATCCTTGACGAAGACACGGTTGCCGGAGATGGCCGGCTGCGTCCACGTCTCGGACTCCGCCACCTTGTAGCGCCGCACCGACTCGAATACGGTGGGGCCGCCGCGGAAGACAACGAGCTCGCCATTATCCTGGAGGCTGAACACCACGTTGCCAGCCCGCAGGATGGCCGCGTTGACCGCCTGGCGCGGATCGGAGGTCCACAACGTCTTCCCAGTCTTGGCGTCGACGCTGAAGTATTGCCCGGAGTTGCGGCTGGTCAGACCGAAGAGCGTGTCGCGCACAAGCACGCTGTTGCTCAAACGATACGGGATGTCGGCGTTCTCCCACGCGTTCGTCGTGGTCCATCGGTTGTTCTGTTTCGTCACGGTGAACGCCGTGGTGGGTCCGCCGTTGCCCGACACGATGAGCGTCTGCCCGTAGAGGACTGGGGTCACCGCGTTCGTGTTATTCGGGCTCGGATACGGACGCTCCCAGAGCGGCTCGCCGGTTGCGGGATCCACGCCGACCACCTTCGCCTGAGTGATCGTGACGATCTGGCGCGTGCCGCCCAGCACGGCCATAATCGGCGATCCGTATCCAGGACCATCACCGTTCCAGCTCCACTTCACGCTGCCCGTGTTCACGTCGAACGCGGTGAGCGCGCCCTGGTTGTGCCCTCCCACGTGGAAGACGACCAGCCCGCGATCGACGAGAGGAGAAAAGGCGTGGGAGGTGAAGAACGGCACGACGGGCGAGCCGGGTTTCTGCCAGAGCTGTTTGCCCGTCGCCGCGTCGAACGCGGTGACGACACCCGTCATCCCAATCGCGAACAGTTTGCCGTTGGCGAACACGGGCGTCGACTTCGGGCCCTGGCCGTGGCGGACTGTGGCGGGGTTCATCGTGAACGAGATCGGATAGCCGGTCTGCCAGATCACCTTCCCGCTGCCGGCGTCGAGCGCGCTCATCACCTCGTTTTCGCCCTGCCGCGAGAACAGGTAGATCCTGTTGCCCACGACGAGCGGCGTGGCGTAGCCGAGCCCCACGTCCACCTTCCACTTCTGCGTCAGGCTCTCCGGCCAGGACGCCGGCGCCGTGAATGACACGACCGCGCCGTCCCGGTCCGGCCCGCGCCACTGCGACCAGTCCGTCGAAGGACGTTGACCTTGGACCGCCGCCGTGAGTCC
>MELE01000113.1 GCA_001768615.1 Acidobacteria bacterium RIFCSPLOWO2_12_FULL_67_14b
CGCCTGGCTCGCCATCCACTACGTCGCCATCTCCCGCGCCCTCGACCGACTTGGGGATCACGAGGAATGGGCCGTAAAAGGAAGGCTGAACAGGCGCGCTGCCGAAGCCCCACTTCTGGCGGCCGCCCTCGCGCGCAGCGCGGCGCCGGCGTCACCCGGCGCTCGCTATCTGGAGGAGCGACGCATCCGGGCCGGCGTCGGCCAGGATCTGAACGCCTGGCTCCAGACTCTGTGCGAGCGAGTCGCCGGGCAACTGCGCGAACATGCGGTGGAGTTCCGAGAGCGGGCGGTCGCGCCCGCGGTATCGGACAAGGAGGGAGTCCCGATTCTCAATTGGGCCTTTCTCGTGCCGTGTGAAAGCGTGGGCGACTTTCGTGCGGCCGTCCAGCGCATCACCGCCACCTACGCCGAGCGTGGAGTTGTCCTCGACTGTTCCGGGCCCTGGCCGTCCTACAGCTTTTGCCCGTCGCTTGAAGCGGAGGGCGCAGAATGAGCTGGCTGCTCTATGGCATCGTCTTCGCCGGACCCCGGCACGGCTTTGAGCCGCCGCCAATGCTTCCCTTGGGGGTCGGCGGTGCCCCGGTGCGGCTGATCGAGGCGTGCGGCCTGGGCGCGGCCGTATCGAGAGGCGATTGGTCGGAGCTCACTCCTTCCGTTGGGCGTGCGTTGGCCTACGCCGAGGTGGTCGAGGCGCTCCACGCCGATCGTACCGTGCTGCCGCTGCGTTATGGGTGCGTGCTGGGCCAGGAGTCCGGCGTCGTGGAGCTGCTGCGCACGCAGGGCGGGACATACACAGAACGGCTCATGGGGTTGGACGGCTGCGTGGAGATGGGGATCCGCGTTTCCACAACTGAGGGAGGATCCTCGGGAAAGGGGGACTGCGGCGTGAAGGGCCCCGGGTGGCGGAGGGGTATGTCCAGCCCTTTTGCGGGAAGTGCGTATCTGGTCCGGCGAAAAGAATTCTATGCCGAGCGAGAGCGGCGCGCGCACGAGGCCGCCGCGTCAAGCCAACGGCTTCGCGCGGCGCTCGCCGGGCTGTTCCTGAGGTGCAAGACGGAGCACTGCGCGGCCCTGGGGCCACGGTCCGTCTTCCGCGTTCCGCTCCTCAGCCTCCAGTTCTTAGTGAAACGGGAAGGGCTGCCGTCGTTTCGCGCGGCGGTCCTGCGGATCGACCTCACCGAACGCGCGAGTCTTCTCCTGAGCGGCCCCTGGCCCCCCTACAACTTCGCGATGCCGGATCTCCAGACCGAATGAGGGAGATTCACCGCCGCGCGCCGCGCCGCGCCGGAGAGGCTGCAGACAGTGAAGCCGGGCGCTACAAGACGCTGTACTCGATGCTGCTGGACGCCAGCCCCTCCTCGGTGCTCTTGATTGACAGCCAGATGCGCGTCGTCTCGGCCAACCGCAACTTCGTGGAGAAGGCGCTGCGGTCCGAAGCAAACACCGTCGGTCAGCGTATTGACGCGGTCTTCCCGCCCGCGATCGTTCAACAGATGGATCTCGTGAGTCGCGTACGGGCGGCGTTCGAGCACAACCGGCCGACGAGGGGCGAGCGGATGACCTATCGCTCGCCGGGGCTCGCAACGCGCACCTACTATTACAGCCTCATCCCGTTCTCCTGGAAGGGCGCCATCGAGCACGTGATGTTGTTGCTCGAGGACGTGACCGAGCAGGTGCGGCTGGGTGAGGAGGCGCGCCGCGCCGAGCGCCACCTGGCCAGCGTGGTGGAAAGCGCCAGCGACATCGTGCTCTCCACGATGGTTGACGGGACCATCCTGACTTGGAACGCAGCGGCCGAGAGGATCTCGGGGCTCACCCTGGGCGAAGTGGAAACCCGCACGTTCTTCGATCTGTGCGCTGAGCCGCACCGAGCGGACGCGAGACGCGGGTTCGAAACGGCCAAGCGTGGAAAAGGCTTCGGCGTGGCGGAATGGGATCTGGTAACCAAGTCCGGAGCGCTCGTGCCGGTGTCGTGGGTCGGCTCGACGATGAAGGACGATCGGGCCCGGGTGGTCGCGATTGTGGCGGTGGGCCGGGATCTGACCGAGCGGCGCAAGTTCGAGGCGCACTTGCTGCAGTCGCAGAAGCTGGCCGCCCTGGGTGTCCTGGCCGGCGGCGTCGCGCACGAGATCCGCAACCCGCTGTCGATCGCCTCATCGGCCGCCCAGTTTCTCTCGGAAGAGCCCGAGGACCCCGAATTTCGCCGGGAGTGCAGGGCCAAGATCCTCACGGGTATCGAGCGGGCCTCGCGCATCATCGAGAACCTCCTGCACTTCGCCCGCCCGGGTGAACAGCCCAACATGGTGCAGGTGGATCTCGTGCGGGTCGTTCGGGATGCGGCCGCGCTGGCGGCCGCCCAGGCCGGGACTCAGCAGGTCGAGATGAACATCGAGTTGCCTGGCAACCCGGTGCTCGTGAGTGGAGTGCCCGGTCTGCTGCAGCAGGTGTTCATCAACCTCTTTCTGAACGCGTTGGGCGCCATGCCGGGCGGCGGGCTGCTGCGCACCGCCCTGGATCGGGCAGGCGCGGAGGTGCGAGTCCAGATCAGTGATACGGGGGACGGCATACGTGCGTCGGAAATCGAGAGAATCTTCGATCCGTTCTACACGACGAGGCCGGTTGGTCAGGGGACGGGATTGGGGCTGTCCATCTGCCATTCGATCGTGCGGCAGCACTTTGGGGCCATCGACGTCGAGAGCGTCGAAGGCCAGGGCTCCACGTTCACCGTGAGACTGCCGCTTCTCAAGAACGGAATACGGCAATGATCCGGAACGGTGCGCCCGTGAGGGTCCTCATCGTAGACGACGAACCGGACATCTGTTGGGCCCTGACGCACATCCTGAAGAGCACAGGCATCGTCCCGGTGACCACGACGAGCGGCCGAGAGGCGCTTCGCCTCGCGAAGTCGCAGCGCTTCCACCTCGCCTTTATCGATGCCAAGTTGCCGGACCTGGACGGCCTCGACCTGGCGCGCCGCATCCGGGAGGGCGATGCTGCAGCCCGCATCGTCCTGGTCTCGGGCTATTTCTACTGTGATGACGCCGAGGTGCGCCAGGCGATGGTCGCGGGCCTCATCGCTGATTTCGTCGGTAAACCAATCCTGCACCAACAGGTCGAGGCGATCGCGCGCGAGGTGCTCTCGCAGGTAGTCTCGACCTCCCGTGTCATTGCGCCAGTTCCATAGCGGCCGCACCATTCCTCGGCCGCGTTCTTTCTCCAGCGTCGCGAAATACTGCGAAAAACGCGCAGGACCGCTGGCATCTCGGTTGCGATAGAGGCCAGCCTCGGAGAGAGAACAGCGGGTCTTAGGCAAGTTCCAAAACGAAGGAAGGTGAGAACGGACATGGCAAAGATGCAGAAGTCGACTGATTCGTCCAGCCTGGCGGAAGTCGTGGACCGCATCCTGGACAAAGGCATCGTGATCGATGCCTGGGCGAAGGTGTCCCTGGTCGGGATCGAGTTGCTCTCGATCGAGGCCCGTGTGGTGATCGCCTCGGTTGAGACGTACCTGAAGTACGCCGAAGCGATCGGCTTGACGGCCAGCGCGGCCGCTCCGGCCTAGCGAGTAAGCATGGCTCGTGGAGACTGCTGGGCAGTCTCCACGAGACGTCTTGCTGACGATGAGAGCATCAAGGAGGTGAAGCGTGATGGGGCAATTGACGGCTGATATGACCCGGCTTGTTGGAGAGATTCACACCGCGCGCGGCGAACGTCAGCGACTGATCGGGGCCACCAGGCAGGCCGCGGTCGAGATGAAACACGCGCTGGCCCGGGTGCAGGGTGGATTTCGAGCGGCGCACGCGGAGATGGCGCGGCGTCAGCGGCGCGACCTCCGTGAGTTCGTGTCGGGGCTCAAGAGCCGGGTAGCGGCGCTGCGAAACGGGTTCGGCACCGACTTGGCCGGCGCCCGCGCCGTCTGGTGTCGGACGGTCGCTACGGCGGGTTCGACCGGACGCGAACACTCGAAGCGAGCCGCGAGGGCGACTGGTGGCTAGCGAGGCGACATGGCTCGTGGAGATTGTTCCGACGGTCTCCACGAGATGCCTTGCCGACGACTTGGGGGGTTTCGATGCATTTGCAATGTCTTGTCCACGGGCACCAGGACTTGTGGAACCGCGAGCCTCGTCGCGTGTTCCTGCGTTGTGCAGAGTGCGGACGTGAGACGCCGGGGTGGACGTTGGATTTGCCCGCCCCGCGGCAGCGCTTCGCCGACGTCGCGCGCGTCCTCCGTGGCTGCGACAGCATCACAGCCCTGCAGCGGTACGAGGGGCCCGATCGCGCTGATGAACGTAGGCGTGCACCGGCGCTGGCAACCGCCAGTGTGTGGGGCGCCGGTCGGGAAGAAAGGATCGAGGCATGAGTGACAACGGCTTGGGGTTGGCTACTGAGGCCACCGTTCGAATACCGGTCGGCTCCGACAATGTGCTGCCCGAGGCCAGTGAGGCCTTCGTCGCCACGCGCGAGGTCCAGGATCTGGCCGACCGCGCCCTCAGGTACCTCCACGCAGGCTACCCGGTGCACTTCTCGGGACCCGCCGGATCGGGCAAGACCACGCTTGCTTTCCACGTGGCCTCGAAGTTGGGCCGTCCCGTCACGCTCATTCACGGTGATGACGAGTTCGGCACTTCCGATCTGCTCGGCAGCGACCACGGGTACCGCAAGGCGAAGCTCGTCGACAACTACATCCACTCGGTCCTGAAGACGGAAGAGGAAATGAAGACCCTGTGGATGGACAACCGGCTCACCACGGCCTGCCGGAATGGGGATACGCTGATTTACGACGAGTTCACCCGCTCGCGTCCCGAAGCCAACAACGCGTTGCTGAGCGTCCTCGGCGAAGGCATCCTCAACTTGCCCAAGCTTCGCCGCAACGGCGAAGGGTACTTGCAGGTCCATCCCCGGTTCAACGCGATCTTCACCTCGAACCCTGAAGAGTATGCCGGCGTCCACAAGACTCAGGACGCCCTGATGGACCGGCTCATCACGATCAGCACGGGGCACTACGACCGGACCACGGAGATCGCGATCACGGCGGCCCGGTCGGGCATTCCGGAGGCCGCCGCCGAGGTCATCGTGGACATTGTGAGGGAACTCCGGGGTACAGGGATACATAACCATCGGCCCACGATCCGGGCGTGCATCGCGATCGCGCGCGTCCTCGTCTGCAGCCACGCGGAAGCGCCGTGGGACGATCCCACTTTCGGGTTGATATGCCGCGACGTGCTCAACATCGATACGGCGAAAGTGACCCGCGGCGGCGAGTCGCTCATGCCCCAGAAGGTCGACGAGGTCGTTCGGAGGATGTGCGCCTCCCGGATGAGGCGTGCCGGGGGCCGGAAGGGATAAGCCGATGTCGCTACCGCGAAAGAGCATGCGGGACATGAAGACGCTTTCGGGAAGGGTCGACCGTATCGCCAACCCGTACATGGCCTACATGCAGATCACCTGCCTCGAGATGGAAAAGGTGCGCAAAGGGCGGGAAAAGGACAGCGCGCTGAAGCGTCTACAGGATCTGGACGCGCGGCTGCACGAAATCGAGCGCGAGAAGGCCGCTCTTCTCCACGCGCTTGCCGAGCGCGGCGCCGCTCGGGCGGCAACGGCCAGCCCTGGGGGCCGGCGAGCCTTCAACGGAGGCGCGGCCGGCCTCAAGCTTCGATATTGAAGGGGAATCCGTGATGCTGACCGTTCCGACGGCTACCCACATCCGCGGCGCCCGCCACGTGAAAGGGTTCCGGGCGTGCCCGGCATCCACCGGGGTGGCCGCCCCGGCACAGGATGCGAGGCGGGTCGCGTGGGCCGAGGTTGGCCGCTGCAACAGCCGGTCGCGCCGGCGCTGGCTTGCCCGGCTGTGGGAGGCTCACCGGGTACGCGTCCGCACGAGGAGTGGCTTTCAGCGTTTGGCGGAACACGGCGACCAGGAGGAACTCGTCCGATGAAAATCATCTGTCTCTCTTGCGGGCACAAAGTCGATCTGGGCGATGCGTATGACGACTACGCAGGGCAGATCAAGTGCTCCACGTGCGGCGCGATCCTGGAACTCAAGACGGAGGCGGGCGGCCTCAAGGCGGCCGCGGTGACGCGGGAACGTCCCTTGGAGGCGTCAGCGGCGGCGGCTCCGGTGCACGAGCCCGCCGTGCGACGGTACTGAGAAATGTCCAAGCAACCGCTGTCCAACGAGAAGCTGTATCTGTACGCGATCGTTTCTGGGCTCGATGGCACGATCCTCGGTCCGATTGGCCTCGAGGGTGACACGGTGTACTCGATGACGAGCGGCCGCGTCTCCGCGGTGGTCAGTGGCGTCCCCGAGAGGCTGCGGCCGGAACGCCGTCACCTGGCCGCCCATCATGCAGTGCTGAAGCGCCTGATGGCGGAGACTGACGCCGTCCTGCCCGTCGCGTTCGGCACCGTGGCGGACGGGCGGAAGGCGCTGTGCCAGATCCTCTCCCGCAACCACAAGGCCGTGTTGGACACCCTGCGGCAGGTCACACGCTGCGTGGAGATGGGGCTGAGAGTCACGTGGGACGTGCCCAACATCTTCGAACATTTCGTCGATACGCATCCCGAACTGCGTGCGGCACGCGATCGGTTCTTGACCGGGCACCGCGAGCCGTCGCAGAACGACAAGATTGAAGTGGGGCGCCTGTTCGACCGCCTGCTCAGCGAGGATCGGGAGACACACGCGGAGCGGGTGGAAGAGATCCTCGCGCCTCGCTGCGTCGAGACCAAACGCAACACACCGCGCAACGAGCGAGAAGTGATCCACCTGGCCTGCCTTGTGAAGCGCGATCGGCAGGAGGAGTTCGAGGCTGCCGTGTTCGAGGCCGCTCAGCTCTTCGACAACAGGTACGCGTTCGACTACACCGGCCCGTGGCCGCCCCACAATTTTGCCGACATGGCCCTGGACTTCAAGCCCGGGCGGGTGCCGGCCCAGGCTCTTGTGTGAACGCGGATTGGCGCCAGAGGAGACACGGCCGTGCTGCTCGTTGACGATCTGCTGCTCGCACCGCTCAGTGGGCTCCGGTGGATCGCGGAGAAGGTTCACGATGCAGCGCGAGAGGCAATGGCCCACGAGGCGGATGCCGTCACCGAGGAGCTGCGGCAGCTCTACCTGATGCTGGAGGCGAAGCAGATCGCTGAGGCCGATTTCGACGCTCGAGAGCGCGAGCTTCTCGACCGGCTGGATGCGATCCGGGAGAGCCAATCTGATTGAGAATCGGTCACCCGCAGTGGAAGGGCCCGGCAATCCTCCGCGAGCCCTCAGCGCCGTCGATCGCGCTTCGCTGTGCGAGGTGCTCGACCGAGTGCTCAACAAAGGTGTCGTCGTCGCTGGCGACATCACCATCTCGGTCGCCGACATCGATCTGATCTATCTCGGGCTGCAGGTGGTCCTGACGTCGATCGAGAAGGCGCGGGACATTGCAGCCTCGAGTGCCCCGAACGGGGTGCGGAACGGCGCCGTCACGGAGGCCGACGATGGATTTCGGTGAAGAGCCGCGCACGGAGTCGCAGGCGACGAGCGAATGCGCCGGTGTCATGGAGGGCCACCCGCCGGCCGTGTCGCCTCTGTCTCTGTGGTCCGGACGGGCGGACGCGTCCGACCTCGACATCGCCGGGCACCCTGGCCGGCTGAACCTCCAACCCGACGACGTCAAGAACGGGTTGGGGCAACTGGTGTTGGCGGTCGTCAAGCTGCTCCACGAGGTGCTCGAGAGGCAGGCGATCCACCGCATCGAGGGCGGTTCGCTGACCGAGACCGAAGTCGAGCGGCTCGGAATGACCCTGATGCGGCAGGCCGAGGAACTCGACCGGCTGAGACGGGCCTTCAACCTGGAAGAAGGGGATCTTGACATCGACCTCGGTCCCCTCGGAACGCTTCTCGAGACCGTTGACTAGATCAGAGGTAGCAGATGGGATCACGGCGCGCCGTCACTCAATCCATGCAGTCGGCCACTCTGGCCGATCTGCTCGAGCGCATTTTGGACAAGGGAATCGTCATTGCGGGCGACATCAGGATTCGGTTGGTCGAGGTCGAACTCCTGACGATCCAGATTCGCCTGGTCGTGTGTTCCGTGGATAAGGCCAAGGAGATGGGGTTGGACTGGTGGGTGAACAACCCGGCCTTCTGCGCCAGGGCGCGGCCGGAGCTCAACGATGGCAAGCTGGCGAAACAGGCTGTCGGACAGTAGAGCACCGTCCCACACGTCTCGAGCGTCTGCGCGTCACTGTCATCGGCGGAAGGTGTTCATGGACTGCCACCACATCGCGACCATCCAGCACATCCGGAGCTTCCGTTCGTGCCCACACGCCACCGGTCCGTCGATGGCGAATGGGGACCGCGTGAGGATCTCACGCAGCACACTCGCGGGACGCCAGCCCAGGCACCGGCGGGCGTTTCAGGTGGAGCTCACCGGACGCACGTGGCCGGCGGCGGCGCTACGGGAGAGCGGGGAGGTGTATCACTCGCTGTTCTCGGGCATGCCGGAGGGCGTCGCCCTCAGTGAGATCCTCTACGACGAACGGGGCGAGGCGCACGACTACCGGATCCTCGACGTCAACCCCGCGTACGAAGCGATCTTCGGAGTGACGAGAGCGGAGGCGGTTGGGAACAACGGGTCGGAACTGTACGGAACGGGCTTCCTGTCGTACCTGGAGACCTATGCCAGGGTGGTCGCCACCGGAGAGCCCGCGACCTTCGACTTCGAAACCACGTTTAGGCCGGCGCAAAGAAGGAGCTTCACAATAACGGCGCTCGCGACGGGCAACGGGCGATTCGCCACGGTCTTCGAGGACATTACCGAGCGGAAGCGCTTCGAGCAGCAGTTCTGGCAAGCGCAGAAGATGGAGGAGATTGGTCGGCTGACCGCCGGGGTCGCGCACGATTTCAATAATCTCCTGACCCCCATCATCGGGTACAGCGATCTCGTGCTCGATCGGGTCCGGGATCAGCCCAACATCACGGCCGATATTGAAGAAATCAAGAAGGCTGGGGAACGGGCCTCCCAGTTGACACGACAGTTGCTCGCGTTCGGCCGGAAGCAGCTGTTGGTGCCTCAGGTCCTCGATCTCAATCAGGTGGTGGGCAATCTGGCAAAGATGCTGAGCCGCATCGTCAGTGAGGACATCCACGTCGACATCGTCGCTGCGCCCTCTCTCGGACGCACGAAAGCGGATCCAGGCCAGATCGAGCAACTGGTGATCAACTTGGTCGTCAACGCGCACGACGCCATGCCACAGGGCGGCACACTGACGATCGAGACTGCCAATGCCGTCCTGGGCCCAGCGTTCGTTCGCCGGCACGTGGGATCCCAACCCGGCCACTACGTCTCGCTCGTCGTCAAGGACACCGGCTGTGGCATGGCACCCGAGGTGCTCGCCCACGTGTTCGAGCCGTTCTTTACGACCAAAGGGCCTGGCAAAGGCACCGGCCTCGGCCTGTCGATGGTGTACGGACTCGTGAAGCAGAGTGGCGGCTACATCATGGTTGAGAGCTCACCCGGGGTAGGAACGACCGTGACGATGTACTTGCCGACGGTGGACGACCCGGTCGAATCCGCCGCGGCGGGGCCGCAGTGTGTGCAGACCCTCGAGGGAACAGAGACGATTCTGCTTGTTGAAGATGATGCCGGCGTCTGCAGCCTCATGCGAAAGGTACTTGAACGGTACAGCTACACGGTCTTGTCGACGCAGGACGCCGGCGACGCGATCGCGATTGACGACAGCTATCGCGGGGCGATCCACTTGCTCGTCACCGACATGATCATGCCCGGGCTGAGCGGCCCCGATCTGGCCCAACGCATCGTGCGACGCCGGCCAGCGATCAAGGTGCTCTTTGTGTCGGGATATAGAAGCCGGGAGGTCATCGACCTTGGCGTGAGCAGTCAGAACGCCAGCTTTCTCCAGAAGCCGTTCAGGCCCGAGACCCTGGCGACGAAGGTGCGCGAATGTTTGGACCATCATGTTGGATGATCTTCCAGCCACGGCTGATTCTGGCGTATGCGATGCCTCGATTCTGATCGTTGAGGACGATCCCGGCGCGGCGGAGGCTTACGAGTACATGCTGAAGGCCGAAGGCTACTGCGTTCGTGTGGCCCTCGACGCGCGATCGGGTTGGGCGGAACTGGCCCGCGCGGCCCCGGCGGCAGTGCTCCTCGACTTGCACCTTCCGGCCACCGACGGTCTGGAGTTCTTGCGCCGGCTGCGGGCCACCGTTCGGTACGCCCCCATTCCGATCGCCGTCGTGACCGGCGACTACTTCGTCGACGAGCGGGTCGCACGTGAGCTGGAGATGCTGGGCGCGCACGTGTACTTCAAACCGCTCTGGGAGGAGGATCTGATCCGAATCGTGCGTGACCTCCTCCACGGCCCGTAGGCGCTCCTACTCCTCGATCTTGATGAGATCCACGTCGAACACGAGCATTCCGCGCGGCGCGCCGGCCTCGCCTTTATAGGCGAGACTCTGGGGGATCCAGAAGCGCGTCCGCTCCCCCTCGACCATCATCTGCATCCCTTCGGTCCACCCCCTGATCACATCGTCCAGACGAAGCGTGACGGACATGCCGCGGGCCACCGAGCTGTCGAACATCTTGCCGTCCGTCGTCCAGCCCGTGTAATGCACGGTGACCCGCTGGAACGCAGCCGGGCGACGCGTGCCGGCGCCAGGCTTGAGCACCTTGTACGCCAGCCCCGACGCGGTGCGCCTGGCATCGGAGGGCGGATCGGCCACGTCGGGAGGCGCGACGTGTGGCGCGCGCCGGGTGTCCAGCAGCTCGATGTCGAACACGACCATGCCGCGAGGGCGCCCCGCCTGACCGCGATAGGCGAGATCCTCCGGCAGCCAGCATCGCCTCGTTTCGCCGACGGTCATCAGCGCGACGCACTCGCGCCACCCGGCCATGACGCGGTTCAGCGGGAACATCGACGGCGTCCCGCGCGAGCGGGAGCTGTCGAACATCTGCCCCTCGACAGTCCATCCCGTGTAGTGCACGGTGACGACGTCGGTGGGCGTCGGCTTGTCGGCGCCGGCTCCCGGCGTCACGACCTTCGACGCCATGCCCGTCTGGCTCTTCACGGCGTCGGCCGGCGGGGGCAGTGGCGCCGGCGCCTGAGCCGAGATGCCGGCCCCGGCGGCGAGCAGCGCGCAGACAATCAGCGTGTGTCGGACCATCAGCTCACCAGGAGAAGGCTGGCGGGATCTTCGACGAGCTCCTCGATCGCCGCCAGAAACTGGACCGCTTCGCGGCCGTCGACCAGCCGGTGATCGTAGGTGAGGGCCACGTACATCATCGGACGGATCGCCGGCTGTCCGCCCGCCGGCACCACGCGATCCTGGATCTTGTGCAGGCCGAGAATGCCGACCTGCGGCGGGTTGAGGATGGGCGTGCTCAGCAGCGAGCCGAAGACGCCACCGTTGGTGATCGTGAAGGTTCCTCCGGTCAGATCCTCGAGCGTCAGCGAACCGTCGGCCGCCCGGGCGGCAAAGTCGCGGATGCCGAGCTCGATCCCGGCAAATGACATCCGGTCGGCGTCGCGAAGCACCGGGACGACGAGGCCGCCTTCGGCGCCGACGGCAATCCCGATGTCGTAATAACGCTTGTAGACGATCTCGTCTCCCTGAATTTCCGCGTTCAGCTGGGGGAAAGCCTGCAAGGCGGCAATGCTCGCCTTGACGAAGAACGACGCGATCCCGAGCCCGACGCCGTGCTCCTTCTTGAAGGCCTCCTTGTGCCGCTCGCGAAGCCCCACGATCGCCGACATGTCCACCTCGTTGAAGGTGGTGAGCATCGCCGCCGTACGCTGAGCCTCGACCAGCCGCCGCGCGATCGTCTGGCGGCGCTTGGACATGCGCACGCGATCCTCGCGGCGGTCTGCGGAGGGTGCAATGCGTTGTTCGCGGGTCGGTGCGACGCCGCGTTCGGCGGCCGGTGCAATTCGGTTTTCGCCCGTCGGTGCGATAGCGCTCTGCACGTCCTGCTTGGTGACGCGGCCGCCCGTGCCCGCCTCTGGCGCCGGCGGCGCCTTCGGCTCGGGAGCCGGCGCGGGCGCTCCCGCGGCGTCGATGACCGCCAGCACCTCCCCAACCTTCACGTCGTCTCCCTCCCGATGCTTGATGCTGGAAATGACGCCGGTCTGATCTGCGCCGACCTCGAGGTCGATCTTCTCGGTCTCGAGCTCGACCACCGGTTCGCCCGTTTCGACGCGATCGCCTTCCTTCTTGAGCCAGCGGGCGACGCGCGCTTCGACCACCGATTCACCGAGCTGCGGAACAACGATGTGAGGCATAT
>MELE01000114.1:0-9727 GCA_001768615.1 Acidobacteria bacterium RIFCSPLOWO2_12_FULL_67_14b
TACTCGCTGGGCTTCTTCTTGTTGGCGCAGTTGGCATTGCCCCGGACGACGCACGCCGCTTCGGTCCGTCCGAGATACGAGGGCAGGTAGCCGCCGGCGTGCACGGCACACACGCGGAGGCCGGGGAACTTGTCCAGCGTCCCGTCGAACATCAACCGTGAGAGGAAGTAGGTCGTTTCGAGCGGGTTGCCGATGATGTTGCCGAGATCGCCGCGCCCGCCGAGCGCGCCTTCCTTGAGGATGTTCTCGGCGCCGCCGGGATGCATGACCACCAGCACGCCGAGCTCCGCCGCCTTGGCCCAGAACGGGTCGTACTTCGGCAGCGAGAGATCCTCGCCGTTGACGTGACCACCGATCGACGCGCCGCGCAGGCCCAGCCGCTTGACGCCGTCTTCGAGCTGTTCGGCCGCGAGGTCGGGATGCTGCAGGGCCACCGACGCCATCGCGACAAAGCGATCGGGGTGCGCCGCCACCCACTTGGCGAGCCCCTCGTTCTGCGCGCGCACGATCTGGCGCGCGAGGTCGCGATCGGCCGCGTACCACCAGAAGCCGTTGATGGTCAGGGCCTGGATGTCGACGCCCTGCTGATCCATGATCTGCAGGCGTTGCGGGCCGAGGACGTTGTTGCCGCCACCGCCGCCCATCTTCGCCAGCGGCGAGCCTGTGACAATGTCCTGGACCGGGATGACGCAGTGCGCGTGGCCATCGACGACGATGACGCGGCGGCCGCCCACCATTACCTGGCGCCGGGCCGGCTGACCGTGAAACGCGGCGCCGACGTGCGTCGTCACACACGTGCCCACCGCTCCAACCACAGCCATCTTGAGAAAGCCCCGGCGAGTTGGCACGAATCCCCCAGTGGCGCGGATTGTGGCACAGGTTTACGTCAGAAGCCCCATGGCTACTCCTCGTACCAGTCCTCGTGCAGCGACCATTGATCGCACCGCAAGCACGACGTCCACTTCCATTGGTGCGCGCAGCCCGGGCAACGCCCGCGAGTGGCGAACGTGTTCCACGACGTCCCGCATGCGCGAGGCGCGAAGCGCCGAGCGCCTCAGAACAGTCCGACGATTCTGCCGTCGGGCCCGACGTCGATGGCCTCGGCTGCCGGAATCCTCGGCAGGCCCGGCATCGTCATGATCTCGCCGCAGATGGCGACTACGAACTCCGCGCCCGCCGAGAGCCGCACATCGCGCACGTTGATCGTGTGATCGACAGGTACGCCCTTGGCGTCGGGATTGGTCGAGAAGCTGTACTGCGTCTTGGCGACGCAGATCGGCGCCGTGCCGTAGCCCATCGCTTCGAACGCGGCGAGCTGCTCCTTGACCCCCTTGTCGGTGGTCACGTCCTTGGCGCGGTAGATCTCCCGCGCGATCGTGCGGATCTTCTCGAACAGCGGCATCTCGTCTGGATAGAGGAACTTCAGCTTGCTCTTCCCGCTGTCGCAGACCGTGACGACGGCGCGCGCCAGGTCGGCCGCGCCTTCACCGCCCATCGCCCAGTGATCGGCCATGTAGCATTCGACGCCCAGCCGTGCGCACGCCGTCCTGACCAGCTCGATTTCAGCGGGGGTGTCGGCGCTGAAGCGGTTGATCGAGATCACCGGTTCGATCCCGAATTTGCGCACGTTCTCGACATGGCATTGCAGGTTGCTCATCCCGGTTTCGAGTGCGCGGAGATCTTCCTTCTTGAGATCTTCTTTCTTCACACCGCCGTGCATCTTGAGCGCGCGGATGGTGGCCACGAGCACAACGCAGGAGGGTGCGATGCCGGCCTTGCGGCACTTGATGTCGAGGAACTTTTCGCCGCCGAGGTCGGCGCCGAAGCCCGCTTCCGTCACCACGTAGTCGGCAAGCTTCAACGCCGTCGTCGTCGCCAGCACCGAATTGCAGCCATGCGCGATGTTGGCGAACGGTCCGCCGTGAATGAAGGCGGGCGTGCCTTCCAGGGTCTGCACCAGATTGGGCGACAGCGCGTCCTTGAGCAGCGCCGTCATCGCGCCCTGGGCCTTGAGGTCGCCGGCCCGCACCGGCTTCTTGTCGCGCGTGTAGCCGACGATGATGTTGCCGAGGCGCCGCCGCAGATCGTCGAGGTCGGCGGCGAGGCAGAAGATCGCCATCACTTCGGACGCCACCGTGATGTCGAAGCCGTCTTCGCGCGGGAAGCCGTTGGCGGTGCCGCCGAGCGAGTTGACGATCGCGCGCAGCGCGCGGTCGTTCATGTCCAGGACACGGTGCCAGGTGATGCGGCGCGAATCGATACCGAGCGCGTTGCCAAAGTAGATGTGGTTGTCGAGGAGTGCCGCCAGGAGATTGTTGGCCGATGTGATGGCGTGGAAGTCTCCGGTGAAGTGGAGGTTGATGTCCTCCATCGGCACCACCTGCGCATAGCCGCCGCCGGCCGCACCGCCCTTCATGCCGAACGATGGGCCCAGCGAGGGTTCGCGCAGGCACAACATCGCCTTCTTGCCGCTCTGGTTGAGCGCATCGGTCAACCCGACCGTCGTCGTCGTCTTGCCTTCGCCGGCCGGCGTCGGCGTGATCGCCGAGACCAGGATCAGCTTGCCGTTCGGCTTGTCCTTCAATGACTTGATGTAGTCCATCGACACCTTGGCCTTGTAGTGGCCGTAGGGGTCGAGGTTCTGCGCCGAGATGCCGAGCCGGGTGCTCGCGATCTCGATGATCGGCGTCATCGTTGCGGCTTGCGAGATTTCGATGTCGCTCTTCGGGTTCTGATGCTGCGAAGCGGGCATAATCACACCAATCTGGAGCCGACGGCGACGGCCGCGGCCTTCACGAACTCGCCGGCGGTCACCTTGCCGCCGTCTACGGCTTTCACCCGCAGCACCTGGAAACGGCCGTCGGCACACACGACGGTGAAGCCGGCATCGCCGGCCTCGACGATCTCGCCGGGCTTGCCGGCGATGCCCTTGGGGTGTGTGGCGGGCACGGCTTTCGCCTCGAAGATCTGCAGCGTCTTGCCGTCGAGCGTCGTCCACGCACCCGGCGCGGGACTGCAGCCGCGGATGAGCGGGTCGATCTGGCGCCAGGACTTGCCCCAGTCGATCCTGGCGTTGTCGCCGGTGCATTTGCCTTCATAGGTGGCGAGGCGCTCGTCCTGCTTGATGCGGGGCGCCTTGCCGGCCTTCACCAGATCGACGGACTCCAGCATCGCTTCCACGCCCATCGGGAACAGCCGATCGAAATAGACGCTGCCGAGCGTGTCGGTGTCGGATATCGGCGTTGTCTTCTGCAGCAGCACGTCGCCGGTATCGAGCCCGTTGTCGGGCCAGAAGATCGACAGGCCCGTTTCCTTCTCGCCCAGGATGATCGGCCAGTTGATGGACGAGGCGCCGCGATGCAACGGCAGCAGGGAAGGGTGGTACTGGATCGAGCCGTGCGTCGGGATGTTGAGGAATTCCTCCGGCACGAACAGCGTGACGAACGCCATCACCTGCAGGTCCGGCTTCAGCGCGCGAAACTCGTCCCAGACCTCCGGCTGGCGATACGACGCCGGCTGATAGACGGGAAGGCCCGCGGCCACGGCCGCCTCCTTCAACGGATCGGCCTTCTGCCCGGGCTTCTCGGGCGCCACATAGACGGCGACGATGTTGTCGCCGCGTTTCTGCAGCGCTTCCAACACGGCCTTCCCGAATGCCTGCTGGCCGTGAACGACGATACGCATCTTGTGCTCCCCGACTCTAGTGCGCGTGATGTTTGTCCGGCGGCGTGATCGCGCCGGAGGCCTTGATGTCGGCGACGTCCCTGGCGCTGTAGCCGAGCACCTTGGTCAGGATCTCCTCGGTATGCTCGCCGAGCAGCGGCGAACGCTTCACCTCGCACGGCGAATCCGACAGTTTGATCGGATTTCCCACCGTGAGGTACGGCCCGCGAGTCGGATGGTCGACCTCCACCACGGTGCCGCTGTCGCGCAACGATTGCTCCTCGGCAATCTCCTTCATCGAGAGGATCGGCCCCACGGGAATGTCGTGCTCGTTGCACATGTCCATGACCTCGAACTTCGTCTTGGTCATGGTCCAGGCTTCGATGGTGGCGAAAATGTGCTTCAAGCGCGTCAGGCGCGCCGGCGGTTTGGCATAGTCGGGATGGGTCTTCCATTCCGGCTTGCCGATCAGATCGCAGATCGCTTCCCACACCGGCGCCTGGGTGATGAAGTAGACATAGGAATCGGGATCGGTCTCCCAGCCCTTGCACTTCAGAATCCAGCCCGGCTGACCGCCGCCCGAATCGTTTCCCGCGCGCGGCACCGACTGGCCGAAGGGCACGCCCTCGCCAAACTGGCTGTATTCCTCGAGCGGGCCGTGCTTGAGGCGCTGCTGATCGCGCAGCTTGACGCGGGCCAGGTTGAGCACGCCGTCCTGCATCGCGCAGAGCACCCGCTGGCCGCGCCCCGTCCGGTCGCGCTGATAGAGCGCCGCCACGATGCCGAGCGCCAGGTGCAGGCCGGTACCGGAATCACCGATCTGCGCGCCGGTGACCAGCGGCGGACCCTCGCGAAATCCGGTCGTCGACGCCGCGCCGCCGGCGCATTGCGCGACGTTCTCGTAGACCTTGCACGCTTCGTAGGGGCCAGGGCCGAAGCCCTTCACCGAGGCCAGGATCATGCGCGGGTTGAGCTTGTGGATGTGCGCCCACGTGAAACCCATGCGGTCGAGCGTGCCGGGCGCGAAGTTCTCCACCAGCACGTCGCACGTCTTCACCAGGCGCTCGAGGATTTCCTTGCCCTTGGGGTGCTTGGAATCGATGGTGATCGAGCGCTTGTTGCCGTTGAGCATCGTGAAGTAGAGCGAATCGGCGCCCTTCACGTCGCGTAGTTGCCCGCGGGTGATGTCGCCCGCACCCGGACGTTCGACCTTGATGCAGTCCGCGCCCATAAAGCCGAGGAGCTGCGTGCACGTCGGTCCCGATTGCACGTGGGTGAAATCGAGAATGCGGACGCCGTCGAGCGCCTTGCCGGCCTTGCCCCACGGCTTGGTTGAGGGCCTCGGCAGGCCGCCACTTGCCGCCGCGGTCTTCTTCTTCGCCGCCTTCTTCGGCTTCGCCTTCGCCGGTGTTGCCTTCTGCCTTCTGCCTTCCGCCTTCGTTGCTTTCGTTGCTTTCTTCCGGGATGCCATCGTTGTTGTTTGCCCTCGTCCTACTTGTACATTGTCTGGTTCTTGGTGCCCGGTGCGTATTCGTTGGGGTCGACCCAGATGTTGACCACGGCTGACTTGCCGGTCTTGGCGACCATCTCGCGCGCCTGCCGGAGCGCGGGCGCGATCTTCGAGGCCTCGTGCACCTCGACGCCCCAGCCGCCCCACATTTGTGGGAAGACCGAGAACTTCATGTCGCCGAGCTTGTTGCCGACATTGCCGCGCTCGGGGCCGTACTTGGCGAGCTGGCCGTAGCGGATCTGGTTCATAGCGGAGTTGTTGCCGATGACCGCGATGTACGGCGCGCCGAACCGGTCGGCGGTTTCCATGTCGAACGCGGTCATGCCGAAGGCGCCGTCGCCGTAGTAGCAGAGCACTTCCTTCTTCGGATGCGCCAGCTTCGCCGCCATTGCGAAGCCGGTGCCGACACCGAGCGAACCGAGTGCGCCGGGGTCCATCCAATTGCCCGGCGCCCGCGGACGCACCGCCTGCGCCGAGATCGTCACCACGTCGCCGCCGTCACCGATGTAGATGGTGTCGGCGGTGAGGAACTCGTTGATTTCGTAGGCCACCCGGTACGGATGGATTGGCGACTGGTCCGACGTGAACGTCGGCATCAGCTTCTCGAGCGCGGCGTCCTCGGCATCGGACAGCAGCTTCATCCATTCTCTGCGCGCCTGCCGCTTGTCGTTCTTCAGCCGTCCGCCCGCCGCTTGCAGCACCGCGCGGCACACCGCGCCCGGGTCGCCGGCGATGCCCAGGTCGACGTCGCGGTTTTTGCCGACGATGTTGTAGCCGAGGTCGATCTGCACCAGCGTCGGCACGTTGATGCGCTTGCCGTAGCCCATGCGGAAGTCGAACGGCGTGCCGACGATGACGACGACGTCCGCCTTGCCGAAGGCCAGCGTCCGCGTGCGATCGAAATGGTGCGGGTCGCCGGGCGGCAGGAAGCCGCGTCCGGCGCCGTTGAAGTAACCGGGAATGTCGAGGCCGCGCAGCAGCGCAATGGCCTCGTTGTGGCCGCGGCAGGCCCAGACCTGTTGCCCGAAGAGGATGGCCGGACGCTCCGCGTTCACCAGGATGTCGGCGAGCTTCTCGATGTCGGCCGGATCGCCGATGGACTTGGTCGAGGCGCGGTAATGGCCGGGCTTGGGCAGCACGGCGCGGGAGACCTCGATCTCGCGGTCGAGAATGTCGCGCGGAATTTCGAGGTAGGAAGGACCGTAGGCGCCGTTGAAGCATTCGCGCACCGCCATCGCGATCATGTCGGCGACGCGTTCGGTCGACATCACGGTGGAGGCGAACTTGGTGATCGGCTTCATCATGTCGACATGGGGAAGGTCCTGCAGGCCGCCCATCTTCCACTGGCTGAGCGCGCTCTGACCGCCGATGTGGAGCACCGGGCTTTCCGAGCGGAACGCGGTGGCAATCCCGGTGACGGCATTGGTGCAGCCGGGGCCGGCGGTCGTCACGACGCAGCCGAGCCTGCCGGTCTGGCGCGCATAGCCGTCGGCGGCGTGGGCCGCCGTCTGTTCGTGGCGCACGTCGATGATCCGGATGCCCTCGTCGATGCAGCCGTCGTAGATGTCGATGATGTGGCCGCCGCACAGCGTGAAGATGGTGTCCACGCCTTCGGCCTTGAGCGCCTTGGCGACGAGATGTCCGCCGGAGATGACGTTGGCGTCCCGGCTCTTCTCCTTGAGGGTGTCTTCCGCCGTGGTGGCGGTCTTGATGGCTTTCACTGCTGCGTCTGACATAGCTCTCCCTGCCGTTTCGTTTCCCTTGCGGGCCCTGGTCGACTATTGTATGTCGGTCGCGCCCGATTCCCTGCGCCACGCATGAAAACCCTGACTACGAGGACACGTTGAGCATGTCGTCCACCGCGAGCACGTCGGCCAGCCTCGACCAGGCGGAGGCATCCCGCTGGGGCCAACTGGCCTTCGGTGTCGCCTGCATGGTCGCGGCCTCGAACATCCAGTACTCCTGGACACAGTTCGTTCCCGAGATTCAGAAGGCGCACGGCTGGGAGCGCGCCGCCATTCAGACGGCCTTCAGCATCTTTGTGGTCGTGCAGACGTGGAGCACGCCGTTTGTCGGCCACTTCATCGACCGCTACGGACCACGTGTCATGGTCCTCCTCGGCGGTGTGCTGACGGGATTGGCCTGGGTCATCAACTCGTACGCGACATCCCTGCCCGGCTTCTACGTCGGGTCGGTGGTCGGTGGCCTCGGCGTCGGCGCGGTCTACGCGACCTGCATCAACAACTCGTTGAAGTGGTTCCCGGACAAGCGTGGCCTGGCGGTCGGTTTGACGGCGGCCGGGTACGGTTCCGGCACCATCCTCACGATCATCCCGATCGCGAACATGATCGCGACCTCCGGATACCAGTCCGCGTTCTTCACCTTTGGCCTGATTCAGGGCGTCGTGATCGTGCTTTTCGCCTCGTTCCTGCGCGCGCCGACACCCGGCGTCATCAAGTACTCGACCACCGTCGCGCAGTCGCGCCGCGACTACACGCTCGGCGAGGCGCTTCGCACACCCGTGTTCTGGGTGATGCTGGCGATGTTTACCGCCACGGTCACCGGCGGCCTGATGGCGGTGGCACAGCTGAGCGTGATCGCCGAAGATCTCGGGGTCAGGACCTACCAGGTCGACTTCTACTTCTTCACCATGGCCGCGCTGCCGTTCGCGCTGATGATGAACACCATGGTCAACGGCATCTCCCGGCCGATGTTCGGGTGGCTGTCTGACCACATCGGCCGCGAGCTGGTGATGTTCATCGCGTTTTCGCTCGAGGCGGTGGGCATCCTGGCCCTCGGTTGGTACGGCTCGAATCCGTGGGCCTTCATCATGCTCTCGGGCGTCGTCTTCTTCGCCTGGGGCGAGGTCTACAGCCTCTTCAGCGCCACCGCCGGAGACACGTTCGGCACCAAGCACATCGGCAAGATCTACGGGTTGCTCTACTGCGCCAAGGGCGTCGCCGCGTTGCTCGTGCCGTTCGGGAACCTGCTCATGGAGGCGACCGGGTCGTGGACCAGCGTGCTCTACACGATGGCGGCCCTGGACATGAGCTCGGCGCTCGCGGCGATCCTCATCCTCAGGCCGATGCGGCGGCGCTATGCGGAAGCCGACGCCGCGCGGGCAGTCGACGGCGCGATCGCTCGGAAGTCGGTGTCTTCTGAGAGCTGACCGACCCGCCGGTCAGCCCGGCCCGGGACTCGACCCGATGGAGCTCGATCACGAACAACGGATCGGCGTGTTGCAGGCGAAACACCGGGACGATGGCGTGCAGACGCTGGTATCGGGCGTTACGCTTCAGCCCGGCGGCGAGCAGGGGAAAGAACGCGAGAAACGTCACGGCGGTGATCACGAGCGCCGCAGGCCAGCCGAAAGCAAACGCCAGTAGCGGGAAGAGCAGCAGCGTGAGGACACCGCCCAGGCAGCCCTGCCGGGTGATGCGGTCGTAGTACTTGATGTCCGCGGGCGAGACGATCGTGCGCAGCGCGCTCTCCGAGGCGGGCTCCCGCTCCGGGTCGGCCGCGACGGAGCAGCGCAGGGTGTAATCGCCGGTGGGGACCTCGATCGTGCCCCCCGCGGCCGCGGTGCCCGCCCGGCCGGTCCGATAATCCTCGACGCCACCGACCATGAGGGTGCCGCTCGGCAGGGCGATCAGGATCGGGCCGGCGATGGCTGTGAAGCGGTCGCGCACGGCGGCCGGCGCGGCCTCTTCGACGTACACGTCGATGGCGCCGCCAATGTCGCCGCCCGTATGGATCAGGAACAGGTGTCCTTCGACAGCGTCACGCTCCAGCGCCTCCAGGTGGCTGGCGAGCTCGGCGGCCGAGAACGGCGTGGCATTGCGTTGCGCGTCCCAGGCGCCGATCATCGCCACGTCGGTGGCCGCCTCGATTCGCGCCTTCATCACGATCCGTCAAGCGGCCGCTCAGAGCAGCGCGAGGTGGACCGGGCGCCGCTGCTCGAAGTCAGGGCGGCACCAGATCTTCATGGTGAGGGCTCCATGACGCCGGACCAGCGGCGGACGTCCAGGTGAATCCCGAGCTGATCGAGCAGCCGCGCGCACGAGTAGTTGACCAGGTCGTCGATGCTCTGCGGGCGCGTGTAGAACGCGGGCACGGGCGGGCAGATCACCACGCCCATCCGCGACAGCTTGAGCATGTTTTCGAGGTGGATCTCGCTGAGCGGCGCCTCGCGCACGGCGAGCACCAGCCGGCGCCGCTCCTTCAACACGACATCAGCCGCGCGGTGAATCAGGTTGTCGCCGAGCCCGTGCGCAATCGCCGCCAGCGTGCGCACGCTGCAGGGCGCCACGATCATCCCCATGGTCAGGAACGACCCGCTGGAGATGGACGCGCCCTGATCGGTCAGCGGGTGCACGACGCCGGCCAGCGCCTGGACCTGCTCCGGCGTGTATGCCGTCTCGTGCACCAGCGTCCGCGCCGCCCACCGGCTCATCACCAGGTGCGTCTCGATGCCGGAGCCTTGCAGCATCTCGAGCAGGCGGACCCCGATAATGGTGCCGCTGGCGCCCGTGAGCGCGACGATCAGACGGCGAG
>MELE01000115.1 GCA_001768615.1 Acidobacteria bacterium RIFCSPLOWO2_12_FULL_67_14b
TGACCCACGGCGCATCGCCTCCTTCGTCAACTGCATGCCGTCGATCGCCTGCTGGCCCACGCTGCTCGTCTACCGGGCCGCCCTGCCCGAGTTCGACTTCCGCGTCTACGGCATCGATGGGCCGGCCGGCAACCTCCATCCCGTGCAGGCCATCGCCGAGGCCATGGCCGGCAGCATGTTCGGCTGGCACGACAAGGAGCACGGCGACGGCTTCGGCCACGTGCTTCATAACTGGGCGGCGGTCGGTCGGCCGCTCATCGGCCACGCTTCGCACTACCGGGGCCGCATGGGCGAGCCGCTGTGGCAGGACCTGGTGACCTGCCTCGATCTCGATCAGCGCACCGACGCTGAGAACGTGGCGCTCATCCGTGCCATCGCCGCCGAGCCCGACCGTCACGCCGAGATGTGCCGTGCCATCCGCCGTACATTCGATGAACTGGTGGATTGGGAAGGGGAAGCGGCCGCCGCGCGCCAGCTGCTGGAGACATGAATCTGCTCTTCATCAGCGACATGGCGCATACCGGTTTCGGGCGGGTCGGCCGGGAACTGGCCACCCGGCTGCTGGTCATGGGCCACCAACTGCGCATCATCGCCATCAACTGGCGGGGCATCGATGGCGAACTGAGCGCCATCATGGGCAAGGTGGCCAGAACGGCACCTTATCCCGCCACCATCGCCGCCGCACAGCGGGCGCTCGATGAACTGCGGGTCGATCCGCTGCCGGAATGGATGGTCCCCGCCAATGTGCGGGGCAACGCCATGGGCCATGACCTGACCGCCCCGGCCGTGTTGGCAAAACTGTGGCGCGGCTGGCGGCCCGAGGCGGTCCTCGTCATCGCCGACCCGTTGGCCATGCTGGAGCGGCTGCTCACCGATGGCGGCACGCTGGGCAAGTTGCCGGTCTGCAACTACGTGCCCATCGAGGGCGGTGGGCTGCCGCCACAGTACCGCCTCATCTGGGAACACAGCCAGCCAGTGGCCATGTCGTCCTTCGGGCAGCGCGAGCTCGAAACGCTCCTCGAGCGGCCCGTACCGCTCATCCCGCATGGTGTTTCGGAGGGCTTCTATCCGGTCAGTTTCGACCGTCCCGGACGCTGGCAGCGCGAGCGCCCGGTGACCTCGAAGGACGACGCCAAGGCGGCCCTGGGTTGGCAGGGACGGACGGTCATCCTGCGCGTCGACCGCCACATCCGGCGCAAGAACTATGCCGACTGGTTCAGGACATTACGGCCCGTGCTGGCCGCTCATCCCGAGGTGCTAGCGGTGGCGCACTGCGCCCCCGTCGATGAGGAGGGCTCGCTCTACGATCTCATCTCCCGCGAGCCGGGGGCCATCCGCACCGAAGCGACGCTCAATGCCTGGACGCATCCTCAGATCGTGCTGACCAACGCTACCGACACCTGGCGCGGGCTCGATGATGACTCGCTCAACGTCCTCTACAACGCGGCTGACCTGATGCTGACGACCACCATGGCCGAAGGCTTCGGGCTGACGCAGGCGGAGGCGCTGTCGTGCGGCGTGCCGGTGATCGCCACTGACTACAGCGCCATTCCCGAGGTCGTCGGACCGGGCGGTGTCCTCATCCCGCCGCGCGACCTTATCACCAACCAGTACGCTCATGAGTGGGCGCTGCCCGACGTGGCCGCCATGAGTGCCGCCCTAGAGCGGCTGGTGAGCCGACCGGCAGAGCGCCGCGAGATCGGAGCCGCGGGCCGCCGACATGTCGCCCGCTTCTCCTGGGCCGCCGCCGCCGAGCAGTTCGAGCAAGTCCTGAAGGAGGCCATTCCGGTCGCCGTCTAGATCATCTCCCCGTGGGCACAGCAGGTCATTGGAGGTTTCCATGGGCGAGGTCGCGCTTCGTTTCATTCAGGGCGGTTATGAAGGCAGCAAGGGCACGGCCACGGCCGCCACCACCCAGCTCCTGGGCAAGATCACTAGCACCAGCTTCAACTCGCCGCGCGAGTTCGTGGACGAGGACCGCTCCTCGCTGGTGGGTGCCTACCGTGTCACGCAGGGCATCAAGGACCACGGCTTCGTCTTCGAGGGCGAGGCCACCTACGAGCAGTTGGGCTGGCACTTCGGTACGGGCGTCAAGGGCAGCGTTTCGGCCACCACCGTCGGCACCACCGGCAAGCAGTACGTCTTCACCCCCAACGCCACCAGCGCGGGCGACGACCTCAAGGCCGCCACCATGGAGTTCGGCGACGACTCACAGGAGTTCGAGCTGACCTACTGCGAGATCGCCAGTTGGACGCTCGGCTTCGACGCCCTGACGGTGGGCGGCACCTTCCCCCTCATGTTCAGCGCCAACTACGTCGGCCAGGCGGTCACCTCCAACACCAAGACGGCCTCGCTTAGCGTGCCCACCGTGGAGAGCATCGACGGGGCCACGGGCTCCGTCAGCATCGGCGCCACCTCGGTAGCCTTCGGTTCGCTGACCGCGCTCACCGGCTCGCTGCGGAGCTTCCGCCTCAACTACGACAACGCCCTGGGCCGCAAGGTCTTCGTGGGCGGCGGGCGGACCTACTCAGACATCGGGCGGGGCCGCCGCATGATCAGCTTTGACGGCACCTTCGAGGGCAACAGCGACGGGGTGACCCGCTTCGTCGAGTGGGATCTGGCAACGGAGAAGCGCCTCCGGCTGGCCTTCGCGGGCTCGCTCATCTCGGGCTCCAGCCCGGCCACCGCCAACCAGTTGCGCATCGATGGCCGGGTCCTCTTCACCAGCTTCGATCCCGTCGGCAGCGTGGATACCAACACCATCTACGCCATCAGCGGCCAGTACATCTACGATTCGACGCTGGCCAGCGATATCCAGATGACGCTCATCAACAACCAGGCGTCGTACACCTAACCGTAGGAGGGCACAATGCAGGTCCGCATCTTCCGCGTGCCATTCGCCGAGCTGGGCGAGCTGGGGGAACTGGAGTTCGGGGAGCAGGATTACCTGATGGTTCGGCCCCTGTTCGCCCTGCCGCGCGGGCAGGCACAGGGCTTCGTCGATCGCGTCAACGCCCTGCGCGAGGGCGTCGATGCGGTGGCGGCCGATCAGCTCATCTGTGACCTGGTAGCCGCCTGTGTCACCGAATGGCATCTCGCCGGCGCCGACGGCGAAGCGATCCCGCAGCCGCGCACAGCGGCCCACCTCAACGCCCTACCGGGCGGACTGGCCGGCGCGCTGGCCGGCTTCTTCTGGTCCTACCGGGGCACGGGCGCCCACCCTACGACCGCGGCCTAGCGGTCCGCTCGGCCGCGCACGGGGGCTACTGGGGGCCGCTATCGTGGGCCTATCTGGCCCGTCGCTTCAATGAACACTTCGGGCCGGGCACCGCCTCTTACGTCGAGGTACGCGACCACCTGGCGCATGACGAGGTAGAGGCGTGGCTGGCCTGGTTCGAGACGGCGGACGCACGGACAGCGGCGACGGCCAAGGCAAAGCAACGGAGACCGCGTGGCTGATACGACACTGGAAGTCCTGATCTCCGCACGCGACCAGTTCACCCCCACCGCCAACCGCGTCATCGGCACGCTGGGGCGTATGAAGACGGCGGCGGCCGGGGTGGCTGGCGGGCTCGGCCGTATGGGCACCGGCTTTGCCAAACTAGCGGCTACGGCGGCCGTGGGTATCGGGCTGCTGGCGACACAGTTCAAGGCGGGCCTCGATTCGCTCATCGAGCTGGATCGCCTGCAGCGGCAGACGGAGGCGGTACTCAAGTCCACCGGCAATGCCGCCGGCTTGACGGCGGCCGATATTCGCGCCTTGGCCGAGGAATACGAGAACCTCTCCACCATCGACGACAAGGTGATCCAGGGCGCGGCCAACGTGCTGCTCACCTTCCCGGCCATCCGCAAGGAAGCGTTCGAGCCGACCTTGGCGGCAGCGCTCGACCTCTCGGTCGCGCTGGGCACCGACCTGCAGGGCGCCGTCATCCAGGTCGGCAAGGCGCTGCAGGATCCGGTCCGCGGTCTGACCGCCCTGCGTCGCGTAGGCGTGGCCTTCTCCGAACAGCAGGAGGACCGGATCAAGCTCCTCGTAGAGGAGGGCGAGCTCTACGAGGCACAGAAGATGATCTTGGCCGAACTGGCCAAGGAGTTCGGCGGCTCGGCCGGTGCCTTCGGGCAGAGCACCGAGGGTCGTATCAACCGCGTCGGCGACGCCATCGAGGATGCCCAGAAGGCGCTCGCCACGGGCATGTTGCCGGTGGTCGAGCGGATCGCCGACCGACTTCGTACACGGCTGACCGATCCGATCGTGCTGGCTAGTATCGAGCAGTTCGGACGCTCTATCGCCGGCTTGTTCAGCGATGAGAACCTCGACGCGGCGGAGCGTTTCCTGGGCGGCATGGTGGACAACGCCGGCAAGATGGCGGCCGCCTTCCGCGATCACGTCCTGCCCGTCCTGCGCGCGGCGCTCGACCTCATCGGCAAGCTGCCTGACGAGGTCAAGGCCTTCGGCGCCGCGCTCCTCATCCTGCCCAAGATCCCGGGCGTGGCAGACATCCTCGGCGGTGCCGCCCAGATCGGCGGGGCACTCGGGGGGGGCCTGGCCCGTGGTGCGGCGGCCCGCCTGCCGGGCGTGGGCGGCATCTTCGCGCAGCCCGTCTTCGTGACCAACTGGCCGCCCGGCACGATGCTGGGCGGTGGCACACGCGGCGGCGCAATCGCCACCACGCCTGCCCGCGGCGGCTTCTTGGGAACCGTCTCGCTGCTCGGTTCGGTGGTCATCGCGGGCGTCTCCATCGCCGCCCTGGCCGAGCAGATCGGTGTCTTCGCAGCCGGCGTGGGCAAGGATCAAGCGGATCTCCAGGCCAAGGCCGATGCGGCCGCCCTGCAGACTGGCCGGGAATCCGTAGTCAACCTTCGTGCCCTGGCGGATACGCTCAGCAAGCAGAACGTCTTTGAGCGCCTGATCACGGAGGTAACGGCCGAGACGCAGACGCTGACCGCCATCGAGAACCTGAGCAAGAACCTGCTGCAGGACCAGTCCCTCGGCGCGGCCGAGCTGAGGGCCGGTCTCGCCAGCCTGGAAAGGCTGCAGCAGTACGCTAACGAGACCTTCGGCCAGTCGCTCACCGAGCAATCGCAGATCGGCGAGAGCATCGACCAGTTGCGGGCGCGCCTCCTGACGCAGCAGGGCTCGCTCACGGCGGCGCTGTCGGGCATCGCCGACCGGCCCATCAACCTGACCAGTAACGTCAACGTCAATCTCGACGGGCGGCAGGTGACCAACGCCACGGTCATCTCGCAAACCTGGCAGGGCGAAGGCATCGGCTGGCCACGATGAGCCGCTCGATCACCATCGACGGGGTGGCCCGTAGCACCGTCTGGGAAGCGCGCGACTTCGAGTTCGTGGAGCATGCCTTCCGCGGTGAGGTGGGGCAGGGCGGCTTTGATCTTGACGACCCGACCGCCAGTTACAGCGTCGTCGGCTTGAAGCAGGTCCTGGTCAGTGAGAGCACCGCCAGCCCGACGCGCATCTTCACCGGCTACACCATCGACCGCGGGCTGGGGCGGGATGATGAGGCACGGGCCGCCGTCGAGCGCAAGTGGGACGTCGGCATAGCTGAT
>MELE01000116.1 GCA_001768615.1 Acidobacteria bacterium RIFCSPLOWO2_12_FULL_67_14b
AAGAGCGAGTCCCACGAGCGCCGAAGGCGCGAGCCTACGCCGAGTGAAACGAGGCGCCTACGAGGCGCGAAGCGCCGAGCCGACCGAGCGAACGCAGTGAGCGAGGCCCACGCCGAGCGTAGCGAGGCGCCTGTCTACAGTGCCCGCGGCTTGATCCTCAGCTCTTTCGTCTTGCGAGCCAGCGTGTTGCGATGCACACCGAGCGTGTCGGCGGCCTTACAGAGATTTCCGTCACACTGTTGGATGACGCGCGCGAGGAAGCGCTTCTCGAACTCACGGCGAGCATCCTCGTAGCGCACCCCGCGGTTGACCATCTCTGCCACCAGCTGTTCGAGCAGATCACGCACGGCCCTTGTCCTCCGTAGCCTTGGCGAAGGAGGAGACTTCCAGTTCCCGGCCCGTCAGCCGGCGATAGGCGTCCAGATACTTGCTGCGGGTCCCTTCCACGACGTCGGGCGGGAGCGTGGGCACCGGCGGCTGCTTGTTCCACTTGATCGACTCGAGATAGTCGCGCACGTACTGCTTGTCGAAGCTTGGCTGCGGCCCGCCGGGCGCGTATTGGTCTTTCGGCCAGTAGCGCGACGAGTCGGGCGTCATCATCTCGTCGATCAGCAGCAGCTCGCCGGTGGCGGTCAGGCCGAACTCGAACTTCGTGTCCGCGAGGATGATGCCCTTCGACTCCGCATGGGCGACACCGTGTGCGTACAGCTCGAGCGTGAGCCGCTTGAGCCGGGCGAGCAGGTCGGCGCCCACCACCGCCGCGGCCGCCTCTTCGCTGATGTTCTCGTCGTGACCGGAGTCGGCCTTGGTCGCCGGCGTGAAGATCGGCTCGGGCAGGCGATCGGACTCGCGCAATCCCGTCGGCAACGCGATGCCGCAGACCTCGCCTGTGGCCCTGTAGTCCTTCCAGCCGGAGCCCGACAGATAGCCGCGGGCGACGCATTCGACCGGCAGCGGCGTGGTCTTGCGGCCCAGCATCGAGCGGCCCTCGAGTACGGACGCGTACTGCCGGGCCGCCCCCGGATACGTGGAGGCGTCGGTCGAGATCAGGTGATTGGGGACAATGTGGCGGGTGCGTTCGAACCAGAAGGCCGACAGCTGGTTGAGCACGCGCCCCTTGTCGGGAATGCCCGAGCCGAGCACGTAGTCGAACGCCGAGATGCGATCGGTCGCCACGAGCACGATGGCGTCGTCGACGGCGTAGACGTCACGGACCTTTCCACGGCGGACCAGGGAAAGCGCTTCGAGGTTGGTCTCTAAGAGAGGTTGTGAAGGCACGGGCGCTCGCGTGAAGAACCAACATGGTAACGGCGCAACCCGTCTGGCGCAAGACGCCAACCGCCGGGGGTGAGCCCGGCGACCGATACCTCATGTAGTATGGACGGTGGTTTGCGTACCGCGCTTCGCACGCTGGTGGTAGTTGGTCTGGCCGTTGGGCTCCTGGCCGTCTTTCTTCGGAACGCAGACCTGGCGCGTGTGTGGATGTCGGTGAAGTCGGCGCGGATCGAATGGCTGTTGGGGTCGCTGTTGGCGACGACGACGAGTTTTTTCATCCGCGCGGAACGGTGGCAGTACCTGCTCGGGCCGTTGGGGCCGACGCGGTTCTGGGTCGTGTTCAAGGCGACCGTGATTGGTTTTGGCGCCTCGGCGGTGCTGCCGGCGCGCGCCGGCGAGGTGATTCGGCCGTACCTGCTGGCGCGGCGTGAGGGGCTGAGCGCCACGGCGACGTTTGCGACGATCGTGGTCGAGCGCGTGCTCGACCTCGTGGCCGTGCTGCTGTTGCTGGCGAGCTACCTCCTGTGGTTCGACCCCGGGATGGAGGCGCGCGATTCGGTGGTGTTCCGGGCCATCCGCTACGGCGGGCTGGTGATGGCGCCGGTCGCGCTCGGCGCGCTGGCGGTGATGTTCTTCATGGCCGGGCATCCGGAGAGCCTGCATGCCTGGCTGCTGAAGGCGGAGCGGATTCTGCCGGCGCGGCTCGCCGCGCTGATCGCAAGGCTGGCGCGCACCTTCGCCGAGGGCTTTGCGTGCGTGCGCCGGCCGGAGCGGCTGATCGCCGCGCTGGCCTGGTCCTTGGTGCTGTGGATCACGATCGCCGCGGGCATCTGGGCCGTCGCGATCGGCTTCGGCATCGACATGCCGTTCACCGGCGGCTGGCTGATGCTGGCGCCGCTGGTGGTGGGCGTGGCCGTGCCGACGCCCGGCGGCGTGGGCGGGTTTCACGAAGCGTTCCGGCTCGGCGCCACGGCGTTTTTCGGCGCCGACAACGACACGGCGGTGGGCGCGGCGATCGTGCTCCACGCGATTTCGGTGGTGCCGGTGGTGATCGCGGGCCTGTGGTTCACGATCCAGGACGGGCTGAAGATCGGCGGCATGGCGAGAGGAGACCTCGGGTGAAGTGTCCGTTCTGCGGCGAGCTCGGCGACAAGGTGGTCGACTCGCGCGAGAGCCGCGAGGGCGACGTCATCCGGCGGCGGCGCCAGTGCCTCAACGAGACGTGCCGGAAGCGCTTCACCAGCTACGAGCGGATCGACGAGATCCCCTACATGGTGGTGAAGAAGGACGGCACCCGCGAGCGCTTCGAGCGGCAGAAGCTGATCGGCGGCCTGCTGAAGGCCTGCGAGAAACGGCCGGTCAAGGTCGCCGACATCGAAGAGATTGCCGACATGGCGGAGCAGCTGCTGATCGAGCGGCCGGAGCGCGAGATCGCCGGCAAGGACCTGGGCGCACTGGTCATGCAGGAGCTCAAGCGCCTCGACCAAGTGGCCTACGTTCGCTTTGCCTCGGTGTACCGCGACTTCCGCGACGTCGACGACTTCGTGCAGGAAGCCCGCGCCCTGCGAGGGCATAAAGAGTAATCGCGCGTGGCCACCGCCAAGCCCCTCAGCTCGACGTCGCGGCCGGCGGCCAGGGTGCCGGCGGCGCCGGCGCGCCGTCCATTCCGTGACAACCCGCCGCTGATCCTGGCGGGCATCGTCATCCTGCTCGCCGCCCTCGGCGGCATCGTCTGGCTCGCCGATCGGACTTCGACGCTGTCGCCGGACTTCCTGACCGAAGTGGTCCTGTATGCGCTCTACGCGACCAACATCACGATGCTGGTCGCGCTGGTGTTCGTGCTGGCGCGCAACGTCATCAAGTCCATCTTCGACGGCCGGCGCGGCCTGCCGTTCGGACGCTTCCGCGCCAAGCTCGTGCTGGCGCTGCTGGGCATGACGGTGATCCCGGCGGTGCTGGTGTCGATCGTCGGCAGCCGCGTCGTCCTTACGGCCGTCGATCGGTGGTTCAACACGCCCATGGAAGAGATCCTGTCGGGCGCCAACAGCATCGCCGCGGACTATTACCAGGAACGCCAGCGGCTCGTGGCGGATCAGGCCACGCGGCTGGCGCGCGAGCTCGGGCGCGTCGACCTGTCGAGCTCGGACATGACGGCCATCCGCGACGTCGTCTCGCCGGAGGTGGCCGGGCAGGGCACCGGGATGGTGCTGGTCTATCGCGCGGTCCGCCGGGCGGCCGGCGGGCCGGAGGTCGTGTCGGTGTTCGACGTGGCCTCGTTGTCCGTGCCGCAAGGCTGGGCGCGCGCCTCCGCCGATCGCCTCGCGGCGCGCGCGGCGTCGGGCAGCGAAGCCGAGCCGCGCATGATCGAGCCGCTTGCCCAGGGCGGCGAGCTGATGCACGTCGCGCAGCCGATCAAGAACGGCGCGGGACAGGTCGTCGGGGTGGTGGTGGCGAGCGAGTACCTGTCGGGCGACCTGGTCGCGAACTTCCGCCGCATGACCAAGGCCTATGAAGACTACACGCAGCTGCGCGTGCTGAAGCAGCCGCTCGCCGGCGTCTACGTGTCGTTCTTCGTCATGGTCACGCTGCTGATCCTCGTCGGCTCGACCTGGATGGGGCTGTACCTCGCCAAGCGGATCACCCGGCCGGTGCAGATGCTGTCGGAGGCCGCGCGCGAGATCGGCGCCGGTCACTACGACCATCGCATCGAGCACGAGGCGGCCGACGAATTCGGCTCGATGGTCGACGCCTTCAACGCGATGGCCGCCGAGGTGGCCTCGAGCCGGCGCCGGATCGATCGGGCCACCGCCGATCTCGAGAAGAAACACGAGGAGGGCGAGGGCCGGCGGCGCTACATCGAGGCGATCCTCGAACGTATCGCGACCGGCGTGGTCTCGATCGATCGTTCCGGCAAGATCGGCACGATCAACCCGTCGGCGCTGCGCTTGCTCGAGCTCGACGCGTCGATCGTCGGCAGCGCCGCCGTCGACGTGTTTGCGCGTCCCGACCTGGCGGCGATCAACGAGGTGCTCGACCAGGCGGCGCGCGCGAAGATGGACTCGTTCGCCCAGGAAGTGGCCCTCGTCAAGGACGGGCGCGAGCGGCACGTCGCGGCCGCCGCCACCCGCATTGCCGGCCCCGACGGCAGCTTCGACGGCACGGTGCTGGTCGTCGACGATGTGACGCCGCTCATCCGCGCGCAGAAGGTCGCGGCGTGGCGCGAGGTGGCGCGGCGGCTGGCGCACGAAATCAAGAACCCGCTGACCCCGATTCAATTGTCGGCCGAGCGGCTGCGGCGCAAGCTCAGCGACCTGTCGCCGCCGCTGCAGGACCTGGTGCAGGAGTGCACGTCGACGATCATCGGCGAGGTCGAATCGCTCAAGGGGCTGGTCGACGAGTTCTCGCAGTTCGCGCGCATGCCGGCGCCGCGCGCGGTGCCGACCGACCTCCACGCGCTGCTGCAGGAGACGCTGACGCTGTACGAAGGACTGTTCGCGGCGGTGGTGCTGGAACGGCACTTCGATCCCGCCGTGAGCCAGGTGCGCGTCGACCCCGAGCAGATGAAGCGCGTCATCATCAACCTCGTCGACAACGCCATCGAGGCCATGGGACGCGAAGGCACCATCGTGATCGAGACCGCCCGCGACGACTCGAACAGCCTCGTCCGCGTCGTCGTCGCCGACACCGGCCCCGGCATTCCGGCGGCCGAGCGCGACAAGCTGTTCCTGCCGTACTACTCGACCAAGGGACGGGGCAGCGGCCTCGGCCTTGCCATCGTCCGCCGCATCGTCGCCGAGCATGGCGGCAGTGTCGACGTCACCGACAACGTGCCGACCGGCACCCGGTTTATCATCGAGTTACCTGCCTGATGGCGTCCATTCTTGTGGTCGACGACGAACCAGGCGTCCGCTCCTCGATCAGCGGCGTGCTCAAGGACGAGGGCTTCGACGTCGATGCCGTCGGCAGCGGCGAGGAGTGCCTCGAGCAGGCCAACAGCGCCGCCTACGACGTGATCCTCCTCGACATCTGGCTGCCCGGCCTCGACGGCCTGACGACGCTGCAGCGCCTCCGGGAGCGGCAGATCGATGCGCAGGTGGTGATCATCTCGGGCCACGGCAACATCGAGTCGGCGGTGCGCGCCATCAAGATGGGCGCCTACGACTTCATCGAGAAGCCGCTCTCGCTCGAGAAGACGGTGCTCGTGGTCCGCAACGCCCTGCGGCAGCGCGACCTCGAGGCCGAGAACCGCGTGCTGCGGGCCAAGGTCGATCGCCAGCAGCCGCAGACGATGGTGGGGGAGAGCCCGGCGATGGCGTACCTGCGGGGTCAGGTGGCGCTGGCGGCGCCGACCAACGGCCGCGTCCTGATCCTCGGCGAGAACGGCACCGGCAAAGAGCTGGTGGCGCGGATCATTCACCAGAGCAGCCGGCGCAAGAGCGGGCCGTTCATCGAGGTGAACTGCGCGGCGATTCCTGAAGAGTTGATCGAATCTGAGCTCTTCGGCCACGTGCGCGGCGCGTTCACCGGGGCCGTGGCCGACAAGCCCGGGCGCTTCGAGCAGGCGAACACCGGGACGATTTTTCTCGACGAGATCGCCGACATGAGCCTGAAGACGCAGGCGAAGGTGTTGCGCGTCCTGCAGGAACAAATCATGGAGCGCGTCGGCGGCACCCAGCGGATCAAGGTCGACGTCCGCGTGCTGGCGGCGACGAACAAGGACCTGACGGCGGAGATTCGCGCCGGCCGCTTCCGCGAAGACCTTTACTTCCGCCTGAACGTCATCCCGATCTTCGTGCCGCCGCTACGCGATCGCCAGCAGGACATCCCGATGCTGGCCGAGCACTTCATGGCGCTGCTGGCCGCCGAGTACGGGCGCCGTCCCAAGCGGCTGGCGCCGGAAGCAGCGGCGCGGTTGCAACAGTATCCGTGGCCCGGCAACGTGCGCGAGCTGCGCAACGTGATCGAGCGGCTGATCATCATGGTGCAAGACGACACCATCACCGCGCAGGACCTCGGCTTCCTCGGGCGCGACGGCGCGCCGGAGCCGACGCCCGACGTCGGGCCGCGGGTGCCGCTCTCGGAAGCGCGCGACCGCTTCGAGCGCGACTACATCCTGCAGACGCTGAACGCGCAGGGCGGCAACATGTCGCGCACCGCCGAAGTGCTGGGGGTGGAGCGGTCGAATCTCTACAAGAAGCTGCGCGCGTTCGGTGTCACCCCGCGCGGCCAGTGATCTTCTTCTCGAGGACCTGGTCCGGAGAGAACCCCTCCAACTGCAGGAAGTACTCGGCCGTTTGCAGCAGCGCCGCGGTCGGGACCAGCCCCACGATCTCGCTTTCGAGCACCTGCACGCCGTAACGCGCGGCCTCGCGCTTGACCAGATCGAACACGCGGCACATCGGCGTCTTCTCGTAGTTGGTCAGGTTCATCGACACCTGCACGATGCCGCGATCCTCGAGCGGAATGCCCATCGCCTTGACGTAGCGCAAGCCGCCGCTGCTCATGCGGATCGCGGCGGCGATCTGCTTCGCCACGTCGAGCCGATCCGTCGCGAGGTTGATGTTGAAGGCAATCAGCGGCAGGCGCGCGCCGATCGCCGTCGCGCCCGCCGAGGGATGCGGCGCCGCCGGGCCGTAGTCGGGCGCCCAACCCGGTTGCGCCATCTTCGCGGCGAGGCCCTCGAACTCACCACGGCGAATGTCTTCGAGGTTCTTTCGCGCCGGGTTTGCCGACGCCTCTTCATACAGATACATGGGCCACGCAAACCGCGCGGCCACGTCCGCCGCGACCGACTTCGCCAGCGCCACGCAATCCGCCATCGTCACGCCTTCGATCGGGATGAAGGGGACCACGTCGACGGCGCCCATGCGCGGGTGCTCGCCTTTGTGAGTGCGCAGGTCGATCGCCGCGAGCGCGCCTTCGAACAGTCTCGGGATGCCGGCCGCGAGCGCCTCGGCGTCGCCGGCCAGCGTGAACACCGATCGGTTGTGGGTGGGGTCGGACTGAACATCGAGCACCCGCAGCCCGGGCACAGTGCGCAAGGTGTCGGCGAGCCCCTGGATGAGGTCCGCGCGACGCCCCTCGCTGATATTCGGAACGCATTCGATGATGGCCATGGTGGTACCTAGATTGTAGGTTAAGTGCTATAATCTCTGTCACTTACCCATGGCCGACCCGCTTCCGTCAGGCCCGCGCCCCGCCGAGGCGCACACGGGCGCCGAAGACGACGCGAGGATTGAGCAACTCCTCGTGACGGGTCTCGATCATTATTTTGCCGGCGAGTTCGAAACCGCCGTCAACCTCTGGACCCGCGTGCTGTTCCTCGATCGGAGCCACGACCGGGCCCGCGCGTACATCGATCGGGCGCGCAGCGCGCAGTCGGAACAGCACCGCGTCTCGGAAGCGCTGATTCACCAGGGCCTCGAAGCGTTCGATCGGGGCGAGGTGGTTCGCGCCCGCGCGCTGCTCAGCGACGCGCTCGATCAAGGTGCCTCGCACGACCTCGCGCTCGGCGTGCTCGGCCGCATCGATCGCCTGGATGTCGGGCAGCCGCGTCCGGTGGCGACGGCGTCGCCGGTCGCGAAGCGGCGCGTGCTGCCGAGGAAGCTGACCGCCGAAGCGCCCGGCGCGGATCGGCGGCTGCACGCCGGGGTGTGGATCGGCCTGGTCGCGGCGGTGATGACCATCGGCGCGTTGGCCCTCTACTTCGACAACCCGGTGTCGGGTCTCTGGTCCGCGCAGCCGGTGGCGGATCGGCCCGTGCCGGCCATGGTGACGCCGGCGCCGCTCGCCATTCCCGCGCCGACCGAAACGTACCTCACGCAGGCGCAAGCGTTGTTTGCCGGCGGCAAGCTGCGCGATGCCTTGCGGGCCCTCGACCGCGTGCCGATGGGTGATTCGCTGCGCCAGGACGCCGACCGGCTGCGCGGCGAGATTCAGCGCGAACTGCTGGCGGTCGCCGGCGCTGAGGCGTCTTCGCCGCTGCCTGCCAGCCCCTCCGCGCCGCCGCCCGAATGAAGTGTCCGAAGTGCGGCTATCTCGGTTTTGAGACCAGCGATCGCTGCCGGAACTGTCAGTACGATTTTTCCCTCGCGCCGTTTCCCGCCGATGCCGAGCTCACCCTGCAGAGCGGCGATCGCATACCGATTCCGTCAGCGGACTTCGAGCTACCGGGCATCGCGCGACCGCCGGACAGCCTGAGCGCCTCGGCGCTCGACCTCGATCGGCTGTTCGGGGCGGACTCGCCTGGGGCGCCCCCGGCCTCGGCGCGCACGAACACGCCAATCGATCTCGACAGCGCGATGGCCGATCCGCCGGCGATGGTGCTCGCCGACACGACGGCCCCGGCGCCGCCGATCGACACGGCGGAGGTCGAGATCCCTCTTGATGCCGTGGACGAGCCGGCGGCGGATCCGTCGGCGCTGCCGTTTGATGACGCGCCCCTCGCCGCGACGCCGCGCGCGGCGCGCCCGCCGTTGGCGGTTCGCCGGACCACGCCGGAGATCCCGCGCAACCGTCCGCGGACCACGCGGCCGATCAAGGCCGAATCCTCGCTGGCCTTCGACGCCGATGCCCCCGCGGCCGCCAAGCCCGGGAGCCCGCGTGCGTCGGCCACCGAGACCGTCGCCGCCTTGATGGCGCCACCGCCGCTCGGCGTCCGGATCGCCGCCGGCGCGATCGACCTGGCGCTGCTCGGGGCGATCGACGCGATCGTCGTCGTGCTCACGCTGCGAATGGCCGGATTGGAGACGACGGCCGATGACCTTCGGGTGCTGCCGCCGGTCCCGTTCCTGGCGTTCCTCGGCCTGCTCGCCTTCGGATACGTCGCGTCGTTCACCGTCGCCGGCGGCCAGACCATCGGCAAGATGCTCATGAAGCTGCGCGTGATCGGCGACGATGGGCGGCCCGTCGATGCGGCGGGCGGCGTGCTGCGCGCGGCCGGCTGCATGCTGGTGCCGGTGACGCTCGGCCTGTCGTACGTGCCCGCGCTCTTCAGCAGCGATCACCGGGCGCTGCACGACCGGTTGGCCGGCACGCGCGTGGTTCGCGAATGAACCACCTGGCGCTCGCCATTGCCACGTTCGGCTACGTGGGTTTCTTTCCGATCGCGCCAGGTACGGCGGGCTCCCTGGCGGCGCTCGCGCTGTTTGCGATCGTTCGCCGGGTGGGGATGCCGTCGCTCGAGCTGGCCGCCATCGTCGTGGTGTTGTGTGCGGGCATCTGGGCCGCCAGCGTGACGGAGCGGACGCTCGCCCGGAAAGACCCGGGGCCCATCGTGATCGATGAAGTGCTCGGCATGCTCATCACATTGGCGCTGCTGCCCGTGTCGCTGGCGGGCGTGGCCGCCGGCTTCGTCCTGTTTCGCGTCTTCGACGTCGTCAAGCCGTTTCCCGCCGCGCGCATGGAACACCTGAAGGGCGGCCCGGGCGTGATGCTCGACGACGCCGTGGCCGGGATCTACGCGCATCTGTCGTTGCGCGCGCTCGTGTTGCTGGTGCCATCGTGGCTGACCGCCTGAGCCCTGGTGGCGACACGGCCGCCGGTGGCGACACGGCCGCTGGTGGCGACAAACCTTCAGGTTTGTCGACCTCGATCGACGCCGCCATCATCGCCGTCGGCAGCGAGCTGCTCACGCCGCACAAGACCGACACCAACTCGCTGTTCATCAGCCAGGTCCTGAACGACCTCGGCATCGCCGTGGCCTGCAAGACCATCGTCGGCGACCGCCGCGCGGAGCTCACCTCACATATCGCCCATGCGCTCGACCGTCACCGCATCCTGATCCTGACGGGTGGCCTTGGCCCGACCGACGACGATCTGACGAGAGAGGTGGTGGCCGCGCACCTCGGGCTGCCGATGGACGAAGACCCGGCGATCGTCGCCGCCATGGAGCGCCGGTTCGCGGCGCGCGGGTGGAAGATGCCCGCCGTGAACCGGCGGCAGGCGCTCGTGCCTCGCGGCGCGACCGTGCTGGCCAACCCCAACGGGACCGCGCCGGGCCTCTGGATCGAGCATGGCGCCTCGGTGATTGCGCTACTTCCCGGACCACCGCGGGAGATGAAGCCGATGATGGATGGGGACGTGCGCGCGCGGCTCGCGCCGCTCGCCGGCCACGTGCGCCTGCATCGCCGGCTGGTTCGCGTGTCCGGGCGTGGCGAATCGGCGGTGGAGGAGATGGTGCAGCCGATCTACTCCGGCTGGCTCAATCAGGCGCCGCCGATCGAAACGACCATTCTCGCCGGCCTGGGCCAGGTCGAGCTGCACTTGCTCCTGCAATCGAGCGATGCCGTCCAGGCGGCCGCGGCGCTCGAGGCCGCCGTGAACCAGCTCACGCCCGTGCTTGGCCCCGACCTGGTGAGCATCGACGGCCGGGAGCTCGAAGCGGTCGTCGGCGATTTGCTGCGCGGGCGCGGATGGCGCGTGGCGCTGGCCGAGTCGTGCACGGGCGGCCTGGCCACCTCGCGGCTCACCGATGTTCCCGGCAGCTCGGACTACGTGGAGCGAAGCGTTGTGGCGTACAGCAACGAGGCCAAGATCGAGTTGCTCGGCGTTGATGCCGCACTCGTCACCGCGCACGGCGCCGTGAGCGAGCCGGTCGCCGCCGCGATGGCCTCCGGGATCCGCGACCGCGCGCGGGTGAACGTCGGCATCGGCATCACCGGGATTGCCGGGCCGGGTGGCGGCAGCGAGCACAAGCCCGTGGGCACCGTCTGCATTGCCGTGGCCGGACGGGAAACGCGTGTTCGCAGCTACCGTTTCCCCGGCGGGCGCGAAATGGTCAAAGCGCTCTCGGCCAACACCGCGATCGACATGCTCCGGCGATTCCTGATCGAGGGGTAATGTCGGCCTCCGCGCCCGGAGGGCGCTGCGGCGGGAGGCTCTTTGTCGCCATCGACGTGGGCGACGCCGTCCGCGCCGAGGTCGCGCGCGTGGTTGCGGAGATCGGCGCCAAGCTCGAGGCGGCCAAGAGGCCGCCGAAAGTAACGTGGGTCAAGCCGGCCGCCCTGCACATCACGCTGAAGTTCCTCGGCGAAACCAGCGCCGAAGAAGCGGCCCGTGTGTGCGAATTGCTGGCGCCCCCGTTTCGCACGGAACCATTCGAGATCGAGTGGCGGGGAATCGGCGCGTTTCCCTCGCCTCGTCATCCGCGCGCCCTGTGGATGGGCGTGATCCGGGGCGCCTCGCAACTGGGCGCGATCGAGTCGGAGGTGGCGCGCCGGCTGGGTAATCCCGGCGGCCACGAGGCGCGGCCGTTCCTGCCGCACCTGACGCTCGGCCGCATCAAGATGGTGGGGCAAGGCGTGGATTGGCCGAAGCTGCTCCAGGCCATCGACGTGCGTGGCGTCGTCTCTCGTGCGGAGCAGGTCACGCTCTACCGCAGCGAATTGTCGCAGCGGGGGCCGCACTATACTGGTTTGGTTAACGCTCCTCTCATAATGAATAACGAATAACCAATAACGAATTGGACCTCCTTCCCGCGACCCTAATCGGCTACACCGTCGGTTCCCTGCCGATCGGTTATCTCGTGGCGCAGAGCGCGCGCGGTGTCGACTTGCGCCGCGTCGGCAGCGGCAATGTCGGCGCCACCAACGTGTATCGCACGACCGGTCTCGGGATCGCGATCGCGGTGATGCTGGCCGACATGGCCAAGGGCGCCGCGGTGGTACTGGCCGCCGGCGGAGGCGAAAGCGCGGTCGTGGCCGGCGCCGCCGCGGTGGTGGGCCATATCTATCCCGTGTGGCTTGGCTTTCGCGGCGGGAAGGGCGTGGCGACGGCGAGCGGCGTGTTCGGCGTGCTCTCGCCGTGGCCTACGGCGATTGCCGCCGCCGCGTTCGGCGTAACCGTGGCGCGCACGCGGTATGTGTCGCTGGGATCCATCGTGGCAACGGTGCTGCTGCCGATCCTCGAGTGGTCGGCGCCCGGACCACGCGCCGACGATCTCGGCGCGACCGCGGTGGCCACCCTCATCCTCTTTCGCCACCGCGGCAACCTCGCGCGGCTGTGGTCGCGGACCGAACGCGCGATCGGCACATGACCCACACCATCGGCGTCCTGGGTTCTGGCAGCTGGGGAACCGCGCTGGCGGTTCACCTGGCGCGGACGGGCCACGACGTCCGCCTGTGGGCGAGGGACGCCGGCCTGGCGACGGCGATGGCGGCACGGCGGCAGAACCCCGTGTATCTGCCCGGCATCATGTTCCCGCCGTCGCTCACACCCACGGCTTCGACAGCCGAGGCGATTGCAGGCGCCACGTTCGTCGTCATGGCCGTCCCTTCTCACGGGCTGCGGGGGGTGGCCCGGGCCGCGGCGCCGATGACGCCCGCCGGCGTCACATTCGTGAGTGCCGCGAAGGGACTCGAAGAAGGCTCGCTGCTGCGGATGTCAGAGGTGATTCGCGCGGAGTTGCGGGAGGCCGGGCCGATCGTCGTGCTCTCGGGGCCGAGCTTCGCCATCGAGCTGGCGCGGGAGCTGCCCACGGCGATGGTAGCGGCCGGCGAATCGCCCGCGGCGGTCGAGATGGTGCAGGCGCACTTTCGATCGCCGGCGCTGCGTCTCTATGGGAGCGCCGACGTGGTCGGCGTGGAGATCGGCGGCGCGTTGAAGAACATCATCGCGATCGCCGCCGGGGTGGTCGAAGGACTCGGGCTCGGCCACAACGCGCTGGCCGCGCTGATCACGCGCGGCCTCGCCGAGGTGTCGCGGCTGGCCGTGGCGCTGGGCGCGCAACGCGACACGCTGTCGGGTCTCGCCGGGCTGGGCGACCTCGTGCTGACCTGCACGGGCGACCTCAGCCGCAACCGGCAAGTGGGCATCGCGTTGGCCCGCGGGGAAAAGCTCGAGGACATTCTCTCGCGCACCAAGATGGTCGCCGAAGGCGTGCGCACGACGGAAGCCGCGCTCGCGCTCGGCGCGCGGCATGGCATCGAACTGCCCATCGCCCTGGAGATGTCCGAGGTGCTCGCGGGGCGCAAGTCGCCTCAGGCGGCGATTCGCGACCTGATGGGACGCCGCCAGAAGCTGGAACACGTCTAGTGGGACTCTTCGACAGACTCAAGCAGGGCCTGCAGCGCACGACGCAGCAGTTGGTCAACCAATTCGACGACATCGTCCGCCGCGCCGATGCGCCGGAGGCCCGCAGCCGCGATGTCGACGTCGAGACGGCGGAAGCGCTCGAGGAAATCCTGCTGATGGCGGACATCGGCGTCGGGGCCACCAGCGAAATCGTTTCGGCGGTCACCAAACGATCGCGGAGGGGCGAGAGCCTGCGCGAGCTGGTCAAGCAGGAGATTCTCAGGATCCTCGAGGTTCCCACCTTCGCCGCGCAATCCTCGGCGGCTTCGGTGGGTAAACCGCACGTCGTGCTCGTCGTCGGCGTCAACGGTGTCGGGAAGACGACGACCATCGGCAAGCTCGCCAATCAGCTCAAGCGCGAGGGGCGTGTGCCGCTGATTTGCGCGGCCGATACGTTCCGGGCCGCCGCCGTCGACCAGTTGCAGATCTGGGCCGACCGCGCGGGCGTCGACATCGTTCGCGCGCGCGAGGGGTGCGACCCCGCCGCGGTGGTGTTCGACGCGATCACGGCGGGCAAGGCGCGGCAGCGCGACGTGGTGCTGGTCGATACCGCGGGCCGCCTGCATACACGCACCAACCTGATGAACGAGCTCGACAAGATTCGCCGCATCGCCGCGCGCGAAGTGGCCGGCGCGCCGCACGAGGTGCTGCTCGTGCTCGACGCCACGGTCGGCCAGAACGGCCTGGCGCAGGCGCGCGAGTTCACCAGCGTGGCCGGCGTCACCGGCATCGTGCTCACAAAGCTCGACGGCACCGCGAAGGGCGGCGTGGCCGTGGCCATTGCGCACGACCTGCAGTTGCCGATTCGGTACGTCGGGGTGGGCGAAGGCATGGACGACCTGCTGCCGTTCTCGCCGCGCGAGTACGTGGACGCCATCTTCGAGGAGAAGTGGTGACCGACGCCGACTACATGCGCCGCGCGTTGTTCCACGCGCAGCGTGGGACCGGGGCCACGACGCCGAATCCCCTCGTCGGCGCCGTGGTGGTGACGCCTGACGGCGTGGTGGTGGGGCAGGGACGGCACCCACGCGCCGGCGATCCCCATGCGGAAGTGTTGGCGCTCGACGAGGCCGGCGAGCGCGCACGCGGCGCGACCTTGTACGTGACGCTCGAGCCGTGTAATCACCAGGGGCGCACCGGACCCTGCACCCGGCGAATCGTCCAGGCCGACATCTCCCGCGTGGTCGCGGCGATGCCGGATCCGAATGCCGCGGTCGACGGCGGCGGCTTCGCCGAGTTGCGACGCCACGGGATCGCCGTCGACGTGGGCCTGCTGGCCGACGCCGCCGCGCGTCTCAACCAGGCGTTCATCACGGTGCAGACGCGGGCGCGGCCCATGGTGATGGTGAAAGCGGCCACGAGCCTCGATTCGCGCATGGCGGCGGCCCCCGGCGTGCGCACACCCCTGACCTCGCGCCAGGCGAATCGCCGGACGCAGCGCCTGCGGGCGGCGGTCGACGCGATCGGCATCGGGTCGGGCACGCTGCTCACCGACGACCCGGTGCTCACGGTGCGGGACTGCTACCGATTCCGGCCCCTCGCGCGCGTGATCTTCGATCGCCGGCTCCGGACACCCCCCGGCGCGCGGGTCTTCTCAACGCTCGACGCCGGACCGATAATGGTAATGACCACGGCGGCTGCCATCAGCCGCCAGCCCGAACGCGCACAGGCCCTCACCTCGGCGGGCGCCTCGCTCATCGAGGGCGCCGGGGAGCTGGGCGCGGACCTGCGTCGACTGCTGGCCTGGGACATTTCGACCCTGCTGCTCGAGGGCGGGGCTGCCATGCACGCGGCCGCGTGGACGGCTGGCGTCGTCGATCGCGTGCATATGGTGGTGGCGCCGATTGTGCTCGGCGATGACGGCGTGAAGTTTTTCGACGGGTTGCCCGTACCGCTCTCCCGGCTCACTCCGGTCCGCGTAGAGACGCTCGGCCCCGACGCATGGATGGAAGCGGATGTTCACGGGAATCGTTGAAACGGTCGGCACGCTGGCCGAGGTCAAGAACATGGGCGGCGGGTTCCGTGTGCGCATTCACACGGCGTTGGCGCCGGTCCTGAAGGTGGGCGACAGCCTCGCCGTGAACGGCGTATGCCTGACGGTGATTCTGATCGACGGGGAACACGTACTGGCCGATGTCGGACCCGAGACCGCACGCGTCACGACGTTTGGCGCCCTACGCCGTGGGCAGAGCGTCAACCTCGAGCGGCCGATGAAATTCGACGGGCGTTTCGACGGGCACTTCGTGCTCGGGCACGTGGACGGCGTCGGGACCATCGACGACATCCGGCCCGAAGGCGACTCGCAGTGGCTGACGATCGGGTTCCAGCCGGCGCTGGCGCCGTTCTTCATTCGCAAGGGATCGGTGGCCGTCGACGGCATCAGCCTGACCGTGGCCGGGCTCGGCGAGCGGCAGTTCGACGTGCAGGTCATTCCGTACACATGGGCGAACACCGCCTTCAAGATGTTGAAGACCGGCGACAAGGTCAACCTCGAATGCGACATGATCGGCAAGTACGTCGTGCGCGCGATGGAATTGCGAAACTCATGACACCGATCAAGATCGCCAAGGGCGCCCGATCGAAAAGCCCGTTTGCCCTCGTGGAGGCCGCGGTGGCCGCGATCCGGCGCGGTGAGATGGTCATTGTCGTGGACGACGAGGACCGCGAGAACGAAGGCGACCTGACGATGGCGGCCGAGACGGTGACGCCGGCGGCGATCAACTTCATGGCCAAGCACGGCCGGGGGCTGATCTGCCTGCCGATGACCGGCGAGCGGCTGGACTCGCTCGAAATCCCCTTGATGGTGACCGAGAACTCGGCGCGGTTCGAGACGGCGTTCTGTGTGCCAATCGAGGCCAAGCGCGGCACAAGCACCGGGATCTCCGCGGCGGATCGGGCGGCCACCGTGCTGGCGGCGATCGATCCGCGGACGACGCCGGCGGACCTGGCGCGGCCGGGACACATGTTTCCGCTGAGGGCCCGTGACGGCGGGGTGCTCGTGCGGGCCGGCCAGACCGAAGCGGCCGTCGACCTCGCGCGCATTGCCGGCCTCACGCCGGCGGGCGTGATCTGCGAGATCATGAATGAAGACGGCACCATGGCGCGCGTGCCGGCGCTCGCGAAGTTCGCCAGGCGCCACAAGCTGCTGATGATCACCATCGCGGATCTGATCCGGTACCGGATGCAGACCGAAGGGCTGGTCAAGAAGATCGCCGAGGCCAAGCTGCCGACCGATCATGGCGACTTCCGCATCCACGGCTTCGAGAGCCTGATCAATCACGAGACGCACGTCGCGCTCGTCTGCGGCGAGATCGGCACCGGCGAAGACGTGCTGGTCCGCGTCCACTCGAAGTGCCTGACCGGGGACGTGTTTCACTCGGCGCGGTGCGATTGCGGCGACCAGCTCGATAGCGCGCTCCAGCAAATCGCCCGCGCGGGCCGCGGCGTGCTGCTGTATCTCAACCAGGAGGGCCGCGGCATTGGCCTCGCCAACAAGCTGCGGGCCTATGAACTGCAGGACCAGGGGCTTGACACCGTCGAGGCCAACGAGCGCCTCGGCTTCAAGGCCGACCAACGCGATTACGGCATCGGCGCGCAGATCCTGCGCAACCTGGGGGTGCGCACCATGCGGCTGCTGACCAACAACCCCCGGAAGTTCGTCGGGCTGCAGGGCTACGGCCTGTCGGTGTCCGAAACGCTCCCGCTGGAGATTCCCGCCTCGGCGACGACCCGTAAGTACTTGAAAGTGAAGAAAGAAAAGCTCGGCCACCGTCTCAAGTCGGTTTGACCCGTTCTCTGAAGTTCATGTAGGATAAGGGTTTGCGCGGCGGAGGCAGGCCTTCGCCGTGATGGCCCATGTTCGACGCGCTGAGCAACCGCCTCCAGGACGTCTTCCAGTCGATTCGGGGAGAAACACGTCTCACGGAGACCACGGTCGAGAACGCCCTCCGGGAGATCCGGTTGGCGCTGCTCGAAGCCGACGTCAACTTCAAGGTCGTCAAAGCGTTTGTCGATCGCGTGCGCGATCGGGCGATGGATCAGGCGGTACTCAAGAGCCTGACCCCGAGCCAGCAGGTCGTCAGGATCGTTCGCGACGAGCTGCTCGCACTGTTCGGCGATGCGAAGGGCGGGCTGCAGGACACCAGCGCCCGGCCTCGCGTGATCCTGATGCTCGGGCTCCAGGGCTCGGGCAAGACGACGACCACGGGCAAGCTGGCGAAGTGGCTGACCCGGCAAGGCCGCTTCCCGCTCGTCGTTTCGACCGACGTCCGGCGGCCCGCCGCGATCCAGCAGCTGGCGATCGTCGCGGAACAAGCCGGCGTGCGGGTGCACGACCCGGTGGGACAGATGGACCCGGTGGCCCGCGCGAAGAGCGCGCTCGCCGAGGCCATGGCGGTCGGCAACGACGTGGTCATCGTCGACACGGCGGGCCGGCTGCACATCGACGACGAGCTCATGCGGGAGCTGGTCGCGATCAAGGAAGTGTCGGGACCGACCGACCTGCTCTACGTCGCCGATGCGATGACCGGGCAGGACGCCATCAAGAGCGCGGGCGAGTTCAACGCGCAGATTGGCGTGACCGGCGTGGTCCTGACCAAGATCGACGGCGACGCGCGCGGCGGCGCGGCCCTGTCGGTGGTGTCGGTGGTCGGCGTGCCGATCGCGTTTGTCGGCAGCGGCGAGAAGCTGGACGACCTCGAGCCGTTCCACGCGGACCGGTTCGTGTCGCGCATGCTCGGCATGGGCGACGTGCTGTCGCTGATCGAGAAGGCCGAAGCGGTCATCGACGAGGGCGACGCGCAGAAGCTTGAAGCGAAGATCCGCAAGGGCGGATTCACGCTGGAGGACTTCCGCGATCAGCTGCGCATGCTGCGCCGCATGGGGCCGCTCGAGAAGATCATGGGTATGCTCCCCGGCCTGGGCGGCATGAAGGAACTGGCCGGCCAGAAGCCGGACGAGAAGCAGCTTTCGCGCATCGAGGCGATCATCAACTCGATGACGCCCGGCGAGCGGAAGCAGGCGGACATCCTGGATGGGAGCCGCCGCAAGCGCGTGGCGAGGGGCAGCGGCACCACGGTGGAAGACGTGAACCGGCTGCTCAAGCAGTTCGTGGAGATGCAGCGGATGCTGAAGATGGTGGGGCAGATGACGGGCGACCCCATCGCCGCGGCGCCGAAGAAGAAGAAACGAAAAGGCCCGTTCAGCTTGATGAAGTAGTCGTTAACCAGAAGCGCGGCCTCGTAGCGCCGCAGAAGAGTTCAAAGATGCTGTCGATTCGTATGCGTCGTACCGGTTCCAAGAAACGTCCGTTCTTCCGCGTGGTGGTCTCGGAAGCACGATCGAAGAAGGAAGGCCAGTACATCGAGGTGCTCGGGTTCTACAACCCGCGGACCAAGCCGGCCGTGGTCGAGATCAACAAGGACCGCGTGGCCTACTGGATCAAGCAGGGCGCGCGCCCCTCGGATTCGGTCCGCACGCTGCTGGCCAAGCACCTGACCCGCGACCGTGGCGTCGTGGTTGAGCCGGTGACGGCGCAGCCCGCGGCCCCGACGGCATAGGCACGGACGTGGCGGATCTCAAGGGTCTTATCGAAGCCGTGGCGCGCGCGCTGGCCGACCAGCCCGACGCGGTGAGCGTGCGGGAGTCGGAGCGCCGCGGCGCCACGGTGTATGAACTACAGGTCGCCTCGAGCGACCTCGGCCGGGTGATCGGACGGCAGGGCCGGACCGCGGCCGCGCTGCGGACGCTGCTGACGAGCGCCGCCGAGGCCGACGACAAGCGCGTCAGCCTCGACATCCGCGATCAGACGGGAAGAAGCTGATTCAGCTTTCAGCTCCCAGCTATCAGCTCCCAGCTATCAGCTTTCAGGAGCCAACCGATAGCTGAGAGCCGATAGCTGAAAGCCGAAAGCCGAGAGCCGAGAGCAGAGATGACCGAATGGGACGACGCGATTCTCGTTGGCGTCGTCGCCCGGACGCACGGTAACCGCGGCGAAGTGATCGTCAACGCGGAAACGGACTTCCCGGAAGACCGGTTTCGCGAGGGCGCCCGGCTGATGACGCGGTGCAAGGATGGCACGCCGGCCACGCTCGAAGTGGCGACGATGCGGATGCATCAGGGGCGCCCGGTGATTGGCTTCAAGGGCTACGCATCGATCAACGATGCCGAGCCGCTGGCCGGACTCGAGCTGCGCGTCGACGAAAGCGTGGCGGAGCCGCTGCCCGAAGGCGAGTTCTATCACCGCGACCTGATCGGGTGCACGGTGGTGACTGAGGGCGGCGAAGCGGTCGGGCGCGTCACCGCAGTGCAGGGCGATCGCGCCGCGAGCCGGCTGGTGGTGACCGGGCCGCGGAGCGAAGTGCTGATTCCGCTGGCCGACGAGATTTGCACGGTGGACCTGGCGGCCAAACGCATCACGGTGCGGCCGCCGGAAGGCCTGCTGGAGTTGAACGGAGACTGGCGGTGAAGGTCGACATCGTGACGATCTTCCCGCGCATGGTGGAGGCGGGGCTCGCCGAAGGCGTGGTGGGCCGGGCCCGGACCGGTGGACTGCTGGATATCGCCGTCCACAATCTGCGGGACTTCACGACGGACCGGCACCACGTCGTGGACGATGTGCCGTTTGGCGGCGGGCCGGGTATGGTGATGAAGCCCGAGCCGTTCTTCGCCGCGCTTGGCGCCATTCGCGAGCGCCGCGGCACGCCGGACGCCGTGGTGCTGATGTCGCCGGCGGGGGCGCGGTTCACGCAGGCCCACGCGCGGCGGCTGGTCGGACTGAAACATCTCGTCGTGCTGTGCGGACGATACGAGGGCATCGACGAGCGGGTGCGCGAGGCGCTGGTGACCGAGGAGATTTCGATCGGCGACTACGTGCTCTCGGGCGGCGAAGTCCCGGCGCTCGTGGTGGTCGAGACCGTGGCGCGGCTGGTGCCCGGCGTGGTCGGCGACGACCAGTCGGTGGCAGCGGATTCGTTTACGCGCGGGCTGCTCGATTACCCGCACTACACGAGGCCGGCGGAATTCGAGGGCCGGCGCGTGCCGGACGTGCTGCTGTCGGGGCATCACGAAGAGATTCGCAAGTGGCGGCGCGACGCGGCGCTCGAGCGGACGGTGGCGCGGCGGCCGGACCTGCTGGCCGACGCGGCGCTCGACGCCGGTGAACGAGAATGGTTGAGCAAAAGGAGCAAGTCATGAATGCGATGGAGTTGGTGGAGAAGGCGCAACTGACCGAACGGCCCCGGATGAAGGCCGGCGACACGGTGCGCGTGCACGTCCGCGTCAAGGAAGGCGACAAGGAACGCATCCAGGTCTTCGAGGGTGTCGTGATCGGCCTCCGCCGCGGCGGCAACCGCGCGACGTTCACCGTCCGCAAGGTGTCGTTCAGCCAGGGTGTCGAGCGCATTTTCCCGCTGCACTCGCCGACGATTTCGAAGGTCGAGGTGCTGCGTTCGGCCAAGGTCCGGCGCGCCAAGCTCTACTTCCTGCGCGATCTCAAGGGCAAGGCAGCTCGCATGAAGGAAGTTAAAAAGACGTCGTAGGCTCGCGCAACAGTGCGTACAGTGCGTACGGTGCCTTAAGTGCCTAGGGTCTCCGCACGCCGGACGATTGAGAACGCGCTGCACCGCTACGGCTTTGTCTCGGTGGCGGGCGTCGATGAAGTGGGCCGGGGATGTCTGGCCGGGCCGGTCATGGCCGGGGCCGTCATCCTCGATCCGCGCCGCCGGATCGACGGCATTGCCGACTCCAAGGCGTTGACCGCGCAGGCCCGGGAACGGTTGCACCAAGAAATCATCAGCACGGCCGTCGCGTGGGCCGTCGTTTCGATCCCCCCCGAAGAAATCGACCGCATCAACATCCACCAGGCGACGTTGCAGGCCATGCGGCAGGCGGTGCTGTCGCTGGCGCCGCTGCCAGATGCAGTTTTGGTAGATGCCTTTCGAATTCCGTTATTGCCGATGGCCCAGCGGGGCGTCATCGGCGGCGACCGCCGCTCCGCCGCCATCGCCGCGGCGTCGATTGTCGCCAAAGTCACCAGGGATCGAATGATGCAAGAGCTGCACGACGCTGATCCGAGGTACGGGTTCGACCGACATAAGGGGTACGCAACGGCAGAGCATTTGGCGGCCGTTGCACGGTTTGGCTATTCGCCGCAGCACCGGCGCACATTCAGACCCGCGACCCTGTTTGATACCATTGCCTGAGGGCCGTTTACTGTGCCGCCGTTCGATCGTGAAGGGGCGCTCAAAAGCGCGGAAAAAGCCCTCAAGCAGGGCCGCATCGACGTTGCCATCGCAGAGTATGTGAAGGTCGTCGAGGCGCAGCCGCGCGACTGGAATAGCGCCAACGCCCTTGGCGACCTGTTCGTTCGCGCCAATCAGCTCGACAAAGGCCTCGCCCAGTTCACCCGGATCGCCGACCACCTCGCCGAAGAGGGCTTCTATCCCAAGGCCGCGGCCCTCTATAAGAAGATCCTCAAGCTCAGACCCGAGGACGAGTACGCGCTGCTGCAGTCGGCCGACCTCGCCGCCAAGCAAGGCACGCTCGCCGACGCGAAGAAACTGCTGCAGACGGTGGTGGAGCTTCGCAAGAAGCGGGGCGACAAGAAGGGCGCCGCCGAAGTCAGCATCCGGCTGGGCACGCTCGATCCGGATGACCTCGACGCCCGCCTGAAGGCCGCGAAGAGCGCCGCCGAGATGGGCGACACCGCCACCGCCCTGCGCGAGTACCGTGACGTCGCCGCCCGCCTCGACAAGCAGGACAAGGGCGCCGAAGCGCTCGCGGCGTGGCAGGCCGCCTTCGACCTCGATCAATCGGATGACCAGGCGCGGACCCGACTGTTCGCGGCGTACCTCGCTGGCGGCGCGCCGGACCAGGCCCGCAAGGTCGCGCGCGGATCCGCCGAGCTGAAGGAGGTGGCGCAGGCGTACGAGAAGGCGGGCAAGGGCGACGCCGTGCTCGACGTGCTGAGCGCGGTGGCCGAGCTCGACCCGTCCGACCTCGAGGTGCGCGCCAGCCTGGCCCTCGCGTACGTTTCGCGGGGCGACCTCGACCGCGCGCGCCAGTTCCTGTCGCCCGAAACGGCCGGCGCCAATGCCGGTCTCTGGCTCACCCTGGCCGAAATGGAGCTGCGCGGCGGGCGAGCGGCCGAAGGCCGCGCCGCCGTGGTCCAGGCGCTTACGCTCGATCGCGATCAGGCGCAGAACGCCGTGGCCCTCGGCTGCCGCCTGGCCGAGGCCAACGCCGAGGCCGGCTATCTATGCATCGATGCGGTCGCCGACGCGGCCCTCGCCGAAAACGACTACGCGGCGGCCGCAGTTGGCCTGCACGAGTTCACGATCCGCGTGCGATCGCACATCGTGGCCCTGATGCGCCTGGTCGAGATCTGCGTGGACGGCGGCCTCGAGTCGACGATGTACGAGGCACAGGCGCAGCTGGCCGATGCGTATCTCGAGGAGGGCCGCGCCCTCGAAGCGCGGATTATCAGCGAGGACCTGGTGGCCCGCGAGCCGTGGAACCGTGCCAACCTCGATCGGTTCCGCCGGGCGTTGGTGGCCCTGGGCGAGGCCGACCCGGACGCGATCATCGCCGATCGCCTGAGCGGTGACAGCCCGTTCATGGCCACCGACAAGCTCGACCTGAACGAGGGGGTCTCGTTCGATACGCCACCGCCACCGCCCGCACCGCCGCCCCCGCTCGCCGCCGCGCCGGCGGCCGCGCCGGCGAGCGGCAAGAAGAAGGCGCCGGCGCCGCCTCCACCCGCCGAAGAGGGCGCCATCGAGCTCGACCTCACAGCCGCCCTGGCGGCCGCCGCCGAACCCCCGGGGCCGCCGCCGCCCACGCCGCCAGCACCGCGATCGCTCGACCAGGTTTTCCGCGGGCTGCGCGACGAAGCCGGGCGCCAATCCTCCGAGGAAGGCGCGGCGGAACAGTACCGGCTGGCCCTCACGTATCACGACATGGGCATGGTCGATGATGCGATCAAGGCGCTGGAGGCGGCCGCCCGGTCGCCGCGGCAGCGGTTCGACGCGGCGTCGATGCTCGGCCGGCTGTACCTGGAGCGCAAGGAGACCCCGAACGCGATCGAGTGGCTCGAACGTGCGGCCGAAGCCCCGGCGCCGACGCCCGATGCCGGCCGCGCCCTGTTGTACGACCTGGCGCAAACGCTCGAGACCACCGGCGAAAGCGCCCGTGCCCTGGCCGTCTTCGTCGAGCTCGAGTCCGAGTCGGGCGGCTATCGCGACGTGGCCGGATGCATCGATCGTCTCTCCAAAGTCCAGGCGCGAGGCTGACCCCTGTTCAGGCGGCTTCTTTTCGTGGCCCTGCTGCTCGAATCCGGCCTTCTCCTGGTGCTGATCCCCTGGTCGGCGTTCTGGGAACGCAACTACTTCGTCGAGCTGTCACCGCCAATCTCGATGCTGCTGACCAATAATTACGTGCGCGGCGCCATTTCAGGGCTCGGCCTGGTCAACGTGTGGGCGGCGCTGGCCGAGCTGGGGGATCTGTTCGGCAAAGGCGCCTCGGAAGACGGCCAGGCGTGACCCTTTGCCTCGTGACCGACCGGCAACGCCTGGGCGCCGCCGTCGGCGCGGGGCCGTCGGAATGGGCGGGAGCCCTCGAGCAGCAGGTCCTGGCGGCCGCCAGAGCCGGCATCGACCTCATCCAGGTCCGGGAGCCCGGCCTCGAGGCCGGGGAGCTGACCGCGCTCGTCCGCCGGCTGATCACGGCCTGCCACGGCACGGCCACCCGGATCCTCGTGAACGACCGGCTCGACGTGGCCCTGGCGGCCGGCG
>MELE01000117.1 GCA_001768615.1 Acidobacteria bacterium RIFCSPLOWO2_12_FULL_67_14b
TGGGCTGGGCGACCGCCTTGATCAACTTCCCGTTGACCGTGATGTCCGCCAGGATGGGCGCGCACGGGATGTCGTGGTCCCAGATGCCGTGGTGCACGAGCTGAAAATGCCACTTCCGCTTGCCGGTTTGTAGATCGACGGCTACGAGGCTCTCTCCGTAGAGTCCGTTGCCCGGCCGGTGACCGCCGAAGTAGTCACCGGTTGGCATCTCCACGGGCATATAGACAAGCCCCAGCTCCTCGTCCACGCTCATCTGGGCCCATACGCCGGTGTTACCCGTGTAGGCCGACGAGCCCTCGAGCCACGTGTCGTGTCCGAACTCGCCTGGTTGCGGAATCGTGTGGAAGATCCAGAGGCGCTTGCCCGTGCGCACATCGAATCCGCGCACATAACCCTTCTGGTTCGTCTTGCTCTTCGGGACCCCGCCCTCGGCATGCGCGGCGCCGACGATGATGACGTTTTTCGCAATGACGGGCGCCGCATGAAGGCCGATCTCCCCGGTGGTGAGGTCCATCTCCTGATCGTTGTTCTGTTTCAAGTCGACGATGCCGTCGGTGCCGAAGGTCGGGATGCGGTCGCCGGTCTTCGCGTTGAGCGCGACCATCTGGTAGCCGGGCGTGACGTAAATGACGCGTTCTTCCTTGCCGTCGCTCCAGTAGGAGAGCCCGCGGCCCGACAACAGGCGGGGGGCCGACTCGCCGCGCTGGCCTTCGTTGAGGCTGTGCTGCCAGAGCATCTCGCCCGTCGTGGCGTCGAGCGCCACCGCCGCGCGGCGCGTGCCGGCGGTCAGGTAGAGGACCCCGTTCGCCATCAGCGGCGTGCCCTGGAATTGGAACTCGGGGCGCGGGCCCAGGTTCTCGGTCTTGAACCGGAACGCCAGTTGCAGCGTGCTGAAATTGTCGGCGTTGATCTGATCGAGAGGCGAGTAGCGGGTGCTCGCCAGATCGGCGCCGTAGGTCGGCCATTCGCCGATCTTCCTGGCCGCGGTCTGCCCGCGGGGCGACACCGTCCCGACGCCCATCATCAGCACCAGGGCGCCGGCGCCCACCAGCAAGCGGCGTGAAAGTCGATTCATAGCGGCAACTGTATAATTCCGTCCGTCAATACTCAAGACGCCGGGTTGATTTTTCGATAGCCCTGGAAAAATCAACCCGGCGTCCTATTAGGGGACACCGATGACTCTGAGAGATGGATTGCGATTGCTCGGACTGGCGGCGCTGATGCTGGTGTCGGCGGCCGCCGCATGGGCGCAGGCGCCGGCGGCGATGACCGTGACCAGCCCGACGCTCAAGGCCAACGAGACGATCCCGAAGGACCACACCGCGGACGGCAAGAACCTCTCGCCCGCCCTCGCTTGGAGCGGCGCGCCCGCGGCCACTAACCAGTTCGCGCTCGTCTGCGACGATCCGGACGCGCCGATGCCCGGAGGCTTCGTGCACTGGGTGGTCTACAAGATTCCGGCCACCGCCAAGGGCCTGCCCGCGGAGCTGCCGATGGACGCGACGCTGACCGCGCCGCCCGAGCTCGCCGGCGCCATCCAGGGCCTGTCGGGCTTCAAGCGCACCGGCTATCGCGGCCCGGCGCCGCCTCCCGGAAAGCCGCACCATTACACGTTCACGGTCTTGGCGCTTGACGCGGAGCTGCCGCTCGAGTCCGGCTTGACCCGGAACCAGCTGATGGAGGCGATCAAGGGCCACATCATCGGCCAGGGTTCGCTCGTCGCGATCTACGAGCGATTCAAGACGCAGTAGCCGTCAGCCGTCAGCCTTCTGCCTTCCTGAAGGCCGAAGGCCGAAAGCGTCATGTAGTTATCGTCTTCCAGTTCTTCGTGAGGTGTTCCGCCGTGCGCCAGGCCAACGCTTGCACGGTGAGCGTCGGGTTGCGCGCACCGCTCGTGCCCATCACCGACGCGCCCAGTACGCCGAGGTTCGGTACCTCGTGCGAGAAGCCCCACTGGTTCACCACGTTGGTCTCGGGGTTCCTGCCCATCCGCGTCCCGCCATACGCATGCGTCGTCGGGCCCATGGTGCCGAGCGGGTTCGCCTGCGTCGCGCTGGCGCCCGCGGCCCTGTACCACTGGGCCATCCGTTCCTGCGTCTGCGCCGTAATCCGCCGCTCGTTGTCCTTGTAGTCCGCAGTGATGCGACAGACAGGGAAGCCGAGCGGGTCCTTCACGACGGGATCCAGATCCAGGTAGTTGTCCTCGTAGGGCAGCGTCGTCTTCTGGATGTACGCCGTGCTGGTACGGTCGGCGTTCTCCTTGATGAAGGCCTTCCATTCGGCGCCCCAGCCCGGCGTCCTGCCGAACGTGCCCATGCTTGCCGCCGAAATCGGCCGCCGATCCGACATCACCCACAGGTTGCCGCCGCCGATGAAGTCCTGCGCGCCGTGATCGAAGTTGTCGTCGGCGAAGTTGTCCACGGCCACACCCTGGGCCGGCAGGCCGTACCACGCGTTGAGGTTGAACGGGAAGAGCGCCGTCACGCCGGCGCCTTGCGCGTGGCTCAGGTAGTGGCGGCCGACCTGCCCGTGATTGTTCGACAGGCCGTTGGGGAACGCCTTCGACTTCGAGAGCAGCAGCAGCCGCGTGTTCTCGTAGGTGTAGCTGGCGAGCAGGACCGCTTTCGCCGGCTGCACGTACTCGACGCCGTCGGTCACGTAGGTCACGCCGGTCACGCGGCCCTGGTGGTCGGCGTCGATCGACGTCACATGCGCGCGCGTGACCACTTTCAGCCGTCCGGTGTCCTGTGCGCGCGGAATCGTCGTTACGTTCGGGCCGTTCTTCGCATCGACGTGGCAGCCGCCCTTGTTGCAGAACCCGTGGTACATGCACGCGGATCGGTTCTGGTAGGGCCGCGAGTTGATCGCGGCCGGTCCGGCGAAGGGATGCCAGCCGAGGCCGCGCGCCGCCGCCGCCATCAGATCGATGAAGCCCGTGCTGCGCAGCGGCGGCATCGGGTACGGACGCTGGCGCGGTCCCTCGAAGATGTTGCCGCGCGGATCGATCGTGCCCTTGATGTTGCCCGCCTGCCCCGAGACGCCGAGCTCGTATTCGACCTTGTCGTAATACGCCTCGAGCTCGTCGAGGCCGAACGGCCAGTCTTCGACCGTGGATCCTTTCGGGATGCGCGAGGCGCCGTAGCGCTTCGTGGTGTCGGTCACCACCTTGAAGTCCCACGGGTTGAGCCGCCAGCTCTGCGCCCAGTAATGCAGGGTCGTGCCGCCGACCGCGTTCATCATCGGGTGGCTGCCGGCGCGCGTGGTGTTGGCCTTCTCGTTCGCGCGGTGCGTGGGCACTTCGTGCTGCGCCTTCTGCACCGACTGCGGCCAGTCCCGCACGTTGTTGCGGATTTCATCCGGCGCGAAGTCGCGCTTGGTGAGCCACGTGCCCGCCTCGAGGCCGACCACATCGAGCCCGGCCTGCGCCAGCGGCAGCACGGCCACGCCGCCAGCCGCGCCGAGGCCGACGACTACGACATCGGTGGGTTTGAGCCTAGTGGCCATGGGGATCCTCACCTGGCTCCGGGAGCCGGGCTCCGGGCTCCGCAGGGCCGCCGCGCGCGGAAGCCTTCGTGAACATGTCGTAGTCGTAGGCGGATCGATGATTCGGCGCGAGCGTCGCGCCCAGGCGCTGGTCGTCGGCACTGACACTGGTGCGCACGCCCGGATAACCGATCAGATCCCAGCCGACGAAGTTGGCGTTGCCGCCGTAGTACGGATCGCCGAAGGTGCCCTGCAGCGTGTGGGTGCGGACCATGGCGAAGAACGCGGCGGAGCTGCCGGTGAATCCCGTGGCGGCGCCGGTTTCGACGTCGATCAGCACCGAGTCCTGGTCGCGTTCGGTGAGCGCCGTGAACGCCGCGCCGCGCGACGAGCGTGAGTAGCGATCGAGCGCGGCAAAGCCGGCGCTATAGGCCTGGCGCGACGAGGCGAGGGCGCCGCCGAGCGCGCGGTCGATGTAATGCGCCGCCCGCGCCTCGCGCGCGCCGGGGCCCATGGCGTCGCTGGGAATGATGCGCGCGCAGACGGCCTCGAGCAGGTCGGATTCGGCGGCCGTGAGGGTCTCGAGCGGCTCGCGCCGGGCCGCAGCCACAGATTGCGCCGGATGCCCTTCGGGCGTGGCGCCGCCGCCAGCCTCCGCGCGCACGGGCGCCGCGGATGCGGGAATGGTGAGCGCCGCGCCGGCAAGCCCCGCCCGCTTGAGCAGCTCGCGCCGTGTCACGCCGATGTTGGGATCGTCTGCCATGCGCGGCAGATTAAACCAAACCAGGGCCGCAGATGACGCAGATTACACAGATCAAAATACGCCGCAGATTGGACGCAGATTGGACACCGATTCGAACATCCCGACCGCGTGGAAGCAGATCCCGACGAGCCGCCGGTGTTTCCATCGGGCGGCGCGGCTCGTGTGCATCTGCGGTAAATCGGCGTAATCTGCGGCTGAATTTGAATTCAGCAAGCGGTCGGATAGCATCTGCGCTGGAGCAATCATGAATCTCACGAGTCTTCGTACAGCGGCGCTGACTGCCGCGACCCTGTTTGTAGTCGCGCCGGCCGCTCATGCTCAAGTGCTCGATCTGTGGAAACAGGGCAAGGTTGCCTTCGGCGTCTACGCTCCGAACGAGAACGCTCCCGCGCGTCCACCCGGGGGGGGACCCGGCCGGGCAGGTGCTCCCGGCGGGACAGGCGCGCCGGCCGCGGGCGGCCAGCGGCCGCCACAGCCGCCGCCGCTCTACACCGTCGGCGGCGGCGAGAAGCTCGCCATGAATCCGCTCTACGATTATGTCTTCCTGAATCTCGAAGGCGCGTACGATCCCGCGGCCGTGAAGGCGATGTCCCAGGGGCTTCATAGCTCGAAGGCCGTGAGCCGCAAGACGCTGATCGTCCGCATCCCGCCGATCGACAAGGACGGCGCGGCGGCGGCCAAGGCGCGCGTGAAGGAGATTCTCGACGCCGGCGCCGACGGCGTCACCATTCCGCACATCCGCAACCTCGAGGAAGCCAGGCTGGCGTTGAGCTTCTTCCAGGACGCGAAGGCCAACGTCTGGTCGCCCGCGAATCCGAAAGGCGACAAGCTGGCGATGCTGATGCTCGAGGATCCCAAGGCGATCGAGCAGCGCAAGGAGATCGCGGAGCTGAAGGGCCTCAGCATCCTCGCCTGCGGCATCGGCAGCCTCGCGCAGGCGCTCGGCGGCGACCGCGCCGGCGCCGAAGCTGGCACGCAGCAGGTGCTGGTCGAAACCACACGCCTCAAGCTCGCCAACATGCTGACGGCCAACGCCAAGGACGTCGAACAGCGCGTCAAGGAAGGGTTCCTGGCGCTGCTGATGAACGGCCCGCAGGCCGACGAGGCGATCAGGATCGGCCGCGCCGCCGCCGGACGCTGACGCGCATGCTGAGCGTGCTCGCCCCCGCCCTCGTCGGCTCGATGCTGCTCGCCGTGCTGAGCACGGTGGCCGACTACGTCTGGTTCCGCGGCATCCCGCAGCACCAGGTGTCGTCGGGCATGATCCACGGCGCCGTGTTGTTCGCGGCGCTCGGCGCGTATCTCGGCTGGCGCAAGGGCAAGGTGGGCGCCGGCGCCCTCGGCGGCCTCGTCAGCGGCACGGCCGCCGCGCTGTCGTTCTACGCGCTCGCGCCGATCGGCGGCTACCCGATGATGATCGTGTCATGGGTGCTGCTGTGGATCTTCCTGGCGGCGCTGCAGACCCATCTCGATGGCAGGCTCGATCCGGCCCGGGCAATCGGCCGCGGCGTGATCACCTCGGTTGCCGCCGGCCTCGGCTTCGCCGTGGTGCTGTTCCAGCTCTACCGAGACTGGCCGCCTGAAGCCTTTCCCACCTTCAGACATTTCGTGGCGTGGTCCATGGCTTACTTGCCGGGACTGTACGTGCTCCTCAAGCGGTAGGCCCGCCACGAGGGTGCATGTCTTTGGATGTCTCTGTAGAGACAGCACTTAGTCGGGCTATACTGACCCCCGGAAAACGACGCCACGCGCGGCAACATTCTTGAGGACCCGACCCGGATGAAACGGTTTATCTTCGCGACGCTCATCGCCGCGATTCCCGGTGTGCATCTTGTCGCAACCGGCGGGCAGACGGCGCCCTCGGCGAAGGGGCCCGTACCGGCCGTCTCACACGCGCCAGCCACCCCGGTGTTTGGCGCCGCCGAGCAGACCGCGCTGGTCAAGCAGTACTGCACCGGCTGCCACAACGATCGCGCCAAGGCCGGCCAGCTCTCGCTTGCCACCTTCGATGCCTCGAAGGCGGCCGATCACGTGGCGATTACCGAGAAGATGATCCGGAAGCTGCGCGCGCAGATGATGCCGCCCGCCGGCGCGCGCCGGCCCGACGCCGGGCAATTGCATGCCCTCGCGGTCGCGCTCGAGACGCGGATCGATCGCGCGGCGTCGCTCGCGCCCCATCCGGGCTCGCGCCCCTTCCAGCGCCTGAACCGCGCCGAATACGCGCGGGCCGTCAAAGACCTGCTCGGCATCGACGTCGACGTGGCGGCGCTGCTGCCCGCCGACACCCTGAGTGCCGGTTTCGACAACATTGCCGACTCGCAGAACTTTTCCGCCACGCTGATGGAAAGCTACCTGCGCGCTGCGGCCAGGGTCACCGCGCTGGCCATCGGCGATCCGGAAGCGCCGGCCACCGAAACGAACTACCGCGTGCCGAAAACCGCCTCGCAGCTCTCGCGCGTGGACGGCGCGCCCTTCGGCACGCGCGGCGGCCTGTCGGTGCCGCACACGTTCCCGGCCGACGGCGATTACGTGTTCAAGGTCGAGCTGCACTCGAACGCCTGCGGCGTCCTGTTCGGCGGCCCCAACGCCGGCGAGCAGGTGGAGGTCTCGGTCGACGGCGAGCGCAAGGCGCTCCTGGACATCAGCCCGCGCATGGCCGAAACGACCACGGGGCTGTCGCTGAGGACGCCGCAGATTCACCTCACGGCCGGCGCGCACCGCGTGACCGCGGCGTTCATCCAGCGCTTCGAAGGTCCCGTGAACGACCTGATCGCCCCGATCGATCACACGCTGGCCGACACCCAGATCGGTGTGGCCCTCGGCATCACCACCCTCCCGCACGTCAAGGACTTCAGCATCGTCGGTCCCTACAACGTGACCGGCATTTCCGACACGGCCAGCCGGCGCCAGATCTTCACCTGCCGTCCGACCTCGGCAGCCGACGAGCCGGCGTGCGCCGGCAAGATCGTGCGGCAACTGGCGGCGCAGGCGTTCCGCGGCGCGGTGACCGATCGCGACGTGGCGAGCCTGATGCGCTTCTACACCGACGGCCGCAAGGAAGGCGACTTCGAGTACGCCATCGGCGGCGCCATCGAAGCGATCCTCGCGAGCCCGCAGTTCGTGTTCCGGATCGAGAGCACGCCGCCCACATTGCGCGCGGGGCAGTCCCGGGCCCCCGGCGCGGCAGCCGCGCCGGGGTGGAAGTCGTACCGGCTGAATGACCTGGAGCTCGCGTCGCGGCTGTCGTACTTCATCTGGGGCGCGGCGCCGGACGCGGAGCTGTCGAAGCTGGCGGCGCAGGGGCGGCTGAGCGCGCCTGGCGCCTACGAGAAACAGGTGGCGCGCCTGCTGGCCGATCCGCGCTCCGAAGCGTTGTCGAAGCGGTTCGCGCGCCAGTGGCTGCGCCTCGGCGACGTCGACGGCGTGCTGCCCGACGCGGTCGCGTATCCGTATTTCGATCGCACGCTGGGCGACGCGTTCATCCGTGAATCGGAGCTGTTCTTCGACAGTCTCGTTCGCGAAGACCGCAGCATTCTCGAGCTCATCACCGCCGACTACACGTTCGTGAACGAGCGCATCGCCAGGCATTACGGCATCCCGAACGTCACGGGGAACGCCTTCCGCCGCGTGACGCTGCCGCCCGAGCGCCGGGGGATCACGACGCACGGCAGCGTGCTGGTGCTGACCTCGGTGGCCGACCGCACCTCGCCCGTGATGCGGGGCAAGTGGGTGATGGAAGTACTGATGGGCTCGCCGCCGCCGGCGCCGCCGCCGAACGTGCCCGCGCTCGAAGAAACCAAGGGCGAGGTGGCGGGCAAGGTGCTGACCGTCCGCGAGCGGATGGAAGAGCACCGCAAGAACCCGCAGTGCACGTCGTGCCATCGCGTGATCGATCCGCTGGGCCTGTCGCTCGAGAATTTTGACGTGACCGGCAAGTTTCGGATCAAGGATTCCGGCATGCCGGTGGATCCGGCCGGCACGCTGTATGACGGCACGCCGATGGCAGGCCCCGACGGGCTGCGCGCGGCGCTGCTCAAGCACCAGGACGTGTTTCTCCTGAGCTTTACCGAGAACCTGATGACCTACGCGCTCGGCCGCCGCGTCGAAGCGCCCGACATGTGGATGGTGCGACGATTGATCAGGGACGCCGCCAAGCGCGACTACAAGGTCTCGGCTTTCGTCCAGGCGCTGGCGACGAGCCCCGTGTTCACGATGGGCAGTGTAGAGGCGGGTCTTCAGACCCGCCTGGAGCAACCATGAACTTCATCACGCAGAAGCACCTGAACCGCCGCACCGTCCTCAAGGGGCTGGGCGCGACCATCGCGTTACCGTTCCTCGATGCGATGATGCCGGCCCTGCGCGCGCAGGGCGCGTCGAAGAAGCTCCGGCTGGTGGCGATGGAGATGGTGCACGGCGCGGCCGGCAGCACCGCGTTCGGCCTGCAGAAAAACCTCTGGGCACCGGCGGCCACCGGCACGGCGTTCGACCTGAGCCCGACGAGCCTGGCCGCGCTCGAGCCGTGGCGCGACTACATCACGATCGTGAGCAACACCGACGTCCGTAACGCGGAAGCGTTCCTGCCGCCCGAAATCGGCGGCGATCATTTCCGCTCGGCGGCGGTGTTCCTGACCCAGTCGCACCCGAAGCAGACCCAGGGGTCGGATCTGAAGGCCGGCATCTCGCTCGACCAGATCTTCGCGCAGAAGTTCGGGCAGGAAACGCCGATGCCGTCGATGCAGCTGTGCGTCGAGAACGTCGACCAGGCGGGCGGCTGCTTCTACGGCTACTCGTGCGCCTACACGGATTCGATCAGCTGGGCGTCTCCGGAAGAGCCGCTGCCGATGATCCGCGACCCGCGGGCGGTGTTCGATCAGCTGTTCGGCATCGGCGCCACGCCCGAGGCGCGCGCCGCGCGCCGCCGCCGCGACCGCAGCATCCTCGACTGGGTCACGCAGTCGACCAACCAGCTCAAGGCCACCCTGGGGGTGGCCGATCAGCAGCGGCTGAGCGACTACCTCGATGACGTCCGCGAGATCGAGCGCCGCATCCAGAAGGTCGAGGCACAGAACAGCAAGGGCGACGAGCGCACGCTGCCCGGCGCGCCCGTCGGCGTGCCCGATTCGTACGACGAGCACGTCAAGCTGATGTTCGACATGCAGGTCGTCGCCTTCGCCTCCGACGTCACCCGCGTCGTCGCCTTCAAGTTGAGCCGCGACGTCTCGAACCGCGTCTATCCGGAGACCGGCGTCAAGACCGGCTTCCACATCGCCTCGCACCACCAGGACCGCGACGAGCGCATCATCGAGCTGGCGAAGATCAACAAGTACCACGTTGGCCTCGTCCCCTACTTCATGAAGAAGCTGAAGGAGACGCCCGACGGCGACAGCAACCTGCTCGAGAACTCGCTGTTGATCTACGGATCGCCGATGGGGAACTCGAACGTGCACAACCACAAGCGCTGCCCGCTGTTTCTCGCCGGCCACGCCGGCGGCGCGCTCAAGGGCAACCTGCACATCAAGGCCGCCGACGGCACGCCGATGGCCAACGCCATGTTGTCGGCGCTGCGATCGGTGGGCGTCGAGCTCGAGACCTTCGGCGACAGCACCGCGGTCATGGACCTGAACTCCGCCGTGGGGACAAACCTTTAGGTTTGTCCATTTGACGGATCACATATGAAGAGAACCTCTCGCGCCCTCGCGTTGCTCCTGACGACGGCCCTTGCCGTTTCGCTTAATGCCGCTCCCACCTCGGCGATCGCCGACGCGGCGGCAGCGAAGGACATCGCCACCGTCAAGAAGCTGCTCAAGGAAGGCGGCGACGTGAATGCCGCCCAGGGCGACGGCATGACCGCGCTCCATTGGGCTGCCATCAACGGCGACGCCTCGCTCGCCTCGATGCTCCTCTACGCCGGCGCCAACGTCGGCGCCAAGACGCGCATCTGCGGCTACACGCCCCTGCACCTGGCCGCCCAGGTCGGAAACGCCTCGGTCATCGCCCCGCTCATCGCCGCCGGCGCGCCGGTGGCGGCGGCCACGACCACGGGCGCCACCGCCCTGATGCAGGCGTCACATGCCGGCAGCACCGAGGCCGTGCGCATGCTGATCGAAAACGGCGCCGATGCGAATGTGAAGGAGCTGGCCAACGGCCAGACCGCGTTGATGTTCGCCGCGGCCGCCGATCGCGTCGACGTGGTGAAGATGCTGCTGGCGCGCGGCGCCGACGTGGCCGTCACCTCGAGGGTCGAGGATTTTTCCGCGCTGACGATGACCAACGACGCCGACCAGAACGGCGTGCCGCGCCCGGCGCCGGCCCAGGGGCCGGGGCCGATCATTCCCGGTGTCACGCGCGGCTTCAACTACAACGAGCTGATCGGCAAGCATGGCGGCCTGGCTGCGCTGCACTTCGCGGCCCGCCAGGGTGCGATGAGCACGGTCGAGGTGCTGATCAAGGGCGGCGCCAATATTAATCAGCGCGGCGCCGGCGACCAGACCACGCCGGTGCTGGTGGCGGCGATCAACGGCCACTTCGACGTCGTCAACTACCTGCTCGACAACGGCGCCGACCCGCGGCCGGCGAGCGAAGGCGGCGTCACGCCGCTCTACGCCGTGATCAACGTGCAGTGGCAGCCGCGCTCGTTCTACCCGCAGCCGCGCGCCTACCTGCAGCAGAAGACCAGTTATCTCGATCTGATGGCCAAGCTGCTCGACAAGGGCGCCGATCCGAACGCGCGGACGAATCGCAACACCTGGTTCACGCAGTACAACTTCGACCTGCTGCGCACGGACGACTCGGGCGCGAGCCCGTTCTGGCGCGCCGCCTACGCCAGCGACATCGCGGCGATGAAGCTGCTCGTCGCGCGCGGCGCCGACCCGGACATTCCCACCATGAAGCCGGCCGGCGGCCGGGACTTCCAGGGCGGCACCCGCAGCGGCGACGCCAACGCCGCGCCGGCGCGTCCGGCGCTGCCCGTCGGGGGCCCCGGCACGCCGCCGCTCGTCGCGGCGGCCGGCGCCGGTTACAGTGAGGGCTTCGCGGGCAACGCGCACCGCTTCGCGCCGACGGGCATGATGGCGGCGGTGAAGTACCTGGTCGAAGAGGTTGGCGTGGATGTGAATGCCGAGGATGAAGACGGCAGCACCGCAGTGCACAACGCCGCCTCGCGCGGCGACAACGAGATGATCCTCTACCTCGTGTCGAAGGGTGCGGACGTCACGAGGGTGAACCGCCGCGGCCAGACCACCGTCGACATGGCCAACGGCCCGGTGCAGC
>MELE01000118.1:0-3327 GCA_001768615.1 Acidobacteria bacterium RIFCSPLOWO2_12_FULL_67_14b
TACCGGAATGTCCATCCGCTTCGCGATCTCTTCGCTGGTGGGCTCGCGCCCCAGTTCCTGCACCAGGGCGCGCGAGGTGCGGATCAGCTTATTGATCGTTTCGATCATGTGCACCGGGATACGGATCGTTCGCGCCTGGTCGGCGATCGCGCGCGTAATGGCCTGGCGGATCCACCATGTGGCGTACGTCGAAAACTTATAGCCGCGGCGGTATTCGAACTTGTCGACGGCCTTCATCAGGCCGATGTTGCCTTCCTGGATCAGGTCGAGGAACTGCAGTCCGCGGTTGGTGTATTTCTTGGCAATCGAGACGACGAGGCGGAGGTTGGCCTCGACCAGCTCCTTCTTCGCCTGCTCGGCCTGCGCCTCGCCGCGCATGATCACTTCCAGCGTGTGCCGCAGGTGGTCGACGCCCTCCTCGAGGTCCTCGGTGCGCTGCTTGACCTCGGCCCGCAGGTCGCCAAACCGCTTGGTCAGGTTCTTGCGCTCCTCGTCCTTCAGTTTCGGCTTGCGGTTCTTCGCGTTGAGGTCCTTCTTGATGCGATCGATCTCGCGCTGCTGCTTCGAGACTTTCTCGACGATGTCCTTGACCTCTTCGACCAGGCGGCGCTTCACCGGCTCGGTGAACTCGATCTTGCGGATGCAGCGCGAGGTCTCGACCTGCCCGCGCATCAGCTTCCACCGCGCGCGGCGGTACTTGCGCTTGTCGGCCTTCGGGATCGCTTCCAGCTTCTCGTCCAGCTTCTCGACCGTGAGCCGCGCCTTGCGCACGGCCTCGACCTGCTTGAGGAACTGCTGCGCCCGCTCCTCGATGCGGTCGTCGGTGATTTCCTCGTCGTTGAAGATCACCAGCTCGCGGATGGTGCGCTCGCCGGCGCGCAGCGCGTCGCCCATGCGGATCACCGCCTTGGTGATCGCCGGCATGCGCGAGATCGATTTGATCACCGAGAGCTTGCCGCGCTCGATGCGGCGGGCGATTTCGACTTCGCCCTCGCGCGTGAGCAGCGGCACGGTGCCCATCTCGCGCAGGTACATGCGGACCGGGTCGTTGGTCTTGTCGAGCGCGCCCGGCGTGAGGTCCAGCTCGGGACCCTCGCCCTCGGGGCCTTCCTGGCGATCGATGCCTTCGCGTTCGAGCTTGTAGCCCTTCTCCGAGTCGACCAGGTCGATGCCGGCGCTCGCAAACACGGCGAGCAGCTCCTCCAGGTCTTCGGGATTCGCCGTCAGATCGGCGGGCAGCAGGTCGTTCACTTCATCGTAGAGGAGATAGCCCTTCTCTTTGCCGATGACAATCAGTTGCCGGACTTCGTCGAACTTGTCTTCGAGCGCCAGGGCCATAAGTCGAGAGACCTCCTACCGAGGATGAATGCGGAGCAGAGCCCTTTATTGTAGCTCTTTTGGAAGCTTCATGGCCTCTAGGGCGCGAATCATGCCCTGCTTTTGTTGCAGCAGCGCGGTCGCCGCCGGGCCGCTGTCGCCGATGCTCTGCAGCCGGTTCAGCTCCCGCTGCACCGCCGCCAGTTCCCGCTCGAGCCGCACGTATTTGAGCGCCAGGACGCACAGATCGGGCAGAACAGCAGGGGGGAAGGGTTCGGCCGCCACCGAGGCGAGCAATTGGGCTTCCTCAGTACTTAGACGCTCCATCAGCGTTTTTGGCACATCGGCCGGGGCCACGTCGAGGTCGCGGGCCGTACGAAGGATGTTTTCCGTGCTAAGTCCTTTTAAGTCTTCGGTTTCGAGCGACGCCAGCCAGGGCATGGTGCCGACCGGGTCGTGCACCAGCGTCCAGATCAGGCCCTTTTCGGCCTTCCGGACGTGCCCCTGAAGCGTCGGCACGCGCTCGGCGGGAAGCTCGGTCTTCCGCCCCGCCGCCGCTTTCCTGATTTCGGCTCGAACCACGCCTTCCGTGACCCTCGCCTTATGCGCCAGCCTGTCCGCGAACTGGTCGCGCGCGGCGGCGTCGGGAATGCGCGACGCCACCCCGAGCATTCTCGTGAGGAAGTCGCGGCGGCTGTCGTCGCGTGTGAGGTCGTGCTCGGCCGCCGCGCGCTCGAGCAGGTACTCGAGATAGGGACGCGAATGCCTGAGCTGTTCCTGGAACGCGTCGCGCCCCCGCTTCTGCATGAACGTGTCGGGATCCTCGCCGCCCGGCAGCTGCATCACGTTCACCACGAACCCTTCTGCGACCAGCAACTCGGAACTGCGCTCCGCCGCCGCTTGTCCGGCGCGATCGGGGTCGTAGCAGAGCACGGCCTTCGCTGTGAACCGGTGCAGCATCTGCGCCTGCTGCGGCGCCAGCGCCGTGCCGCAGGTGGCGATCACCGGGAAGCCGCCGGCCTGGTAGACCTGCGCGAAGTCGAAGTAGCCCTCGACGATCAACGCGTAGCGCACCTGGCGCACGTCCCCCTTCGTCAGGTTCAGGCCGTACAACGTGCGGCTCTTCGTGTAGATCGGCGTCTCGGGCGAGTTCAGGTATTTCGGCTGCTGATCCGGGTCGAGCGCGCGGCCGCCAAACGCGATCACCGTCCCCGTGTCTCGCGCGATTGGGATCATCAGCCGGTTCCGGAACCGATCCACTTCGCCGCCATCGTCCCGGCGGCTGATGAGGCCGCTCGTGACGAGCTGCAACGGCGTGAAGCCCTGCTTGAGCAGGCGCTGGCGCAGCGCGTCGCGTCCCTGGGGCGCGTAGCCGATCTGCAGCGTCTCGATGGTCTCCGCCTTCAGGCCGCGGTCGTTCAGCAGGTACTCGCGGATGCGCGCGCCGGCCGGCGTCTCGAGCTGCTCGCGGAAATACGCGACCGCCACTTCGTGGATCCGGACGAGCGCCTCGCGCTCCGCGGCGGTCTCCCGGTTGTCACCGCTCCCGTCCGTCTCAGGGATGGGAATGCCGAAGCGCTGCGCGAGCTGGCGGACGGCTTCCTGGAAACCGATCTTTTCCTGGAGCTCGACGAACTTGAACACGTCGCCGCCGACGCCGCAGCCGAAGCAGTAAAAGAAACCTTTGTCGCGGTCGACGTTGAACGACGGCGTCTTCTCACCGTGGAACGGGCAGAGGCCCTTGTACTTCGCGCCGGCCTTGCGCAGCGACACCGAGTCCGAAATGACGGCGACAATGTCGGCCGCCGTACGGACTTCGTCGATGAAACTTTGCGGGAACAGGGCCACGTCAGCTTTCGGCTTTCAGCTTACAGCCTTCAGCGCCAGATGGCCGAAAGCTGAGAGCTGAAAGCAGTCAGTCTTTCAACTCCACGATCGTCGCGCCACCCCCGCCCTGGTTGTCCGGGGCGGGGTAGTGCTTCTCGACCAGCGTGTGCGACTTCAGGAACG